>NZ_JCAJZW010000034.1:0-87249 GCF_059510455.1 Streptomyces sp. NTD91 | reverse complement strand
TAGAGGGCGTGTTTCGAAAGTCCCGTCTGGTCCGCGACGCCTGGCACGGCACCTCGCCGCGTTGTCGGGACCGTCCACGTATGCCCGGTACGAGGACGACCCTCCGCCTTGCGATGCACCGCACCAGACGCCGCGGACCCCGCCCTCCGGGCGGACGACGCTACTTTCGAAACATGCCTTAGGCCATCTGGCGGCGCACCAGCTCGTGCAGCCGGCCCGTGGAGTCGGCGAGCAGGTCGGCCGGTGCGCCCTGCTGGACGACCTTGCCGTCCTCCATCACGATCACCCGGTCGGCGTCCAGGACCGTCGACAGGCGGTGCGCGATGACGATGCGGGTGGCGTTCAGCTTGCGGGTGCTGTCGATGACGATGCGCTGGGTGTCGTTGTCCAGGGCGCTGGTGGCCTCGTCGAAGAACAGGATGCGCGGGCGGCGGATCAGCGCCTGGGCGATCATCAGCCGCTGCCGCTGCCCGCCGGAGATCGCGCCGTTCCCGGCCACGATCGTGTGCAGGCCCATCGGCATCCGCTTGATGTCCTCCGCGAGCCCCGCCATCTCGGCCGCCGCCATCGCCTCCTCCGGCGTGTACGGCTCGGTGCCGCAGATGACGTCCAGGAGGGAGCCGGTGAAGGGCTGCGCGTGCTGGAGCACCACCCCGCACTGGCGGCGCACCGCCGACTGATCCAGCGCCGCCAGGTCCTGGCCGTCGTACAGGACGCTGCCGGAGACCGGCTTGTCGAATCCGATGAGGAGCCGAAGCAGGGTGGACTTGCCGCAGCCGCTCGGGCCGACGACCGCCACGAACTCGCCCGCCCGGACGGCGAAGGACACGTCGTCCAGGACGAGCGGGCCGTCGTCGGCGTACCGGAAGGAGAGCCGGCGGGCCTCGATCGCGCCGGACAGCGGCCCCGGCCGGGTGCTGGACGTGCGCACCTCGGGGGCCGCCTCGAAGACCGGCTTGATCTCCTCGAACAGCGGCAGCGCGGCCACCGCCGACACGAAGGAGCCGGTCAGCTGGGCGACCGAGGTCAGCACCATGGTCACCGAGGTGTTGAAGGTCAGGAAGTCGGACGCCGACATCGCGCCCTTCGCCGGGCCCGCGAGCAGCATGAACATCAGCAGCGTGCACACCGGCAGGTAGATCCCGCCGAGGACGGTGGTGAGGTTCTTGATCCGGCCGACCTTCTGCTGCAGCTCCCGGCTGCGCGCGAACTCCCGCGCCCAGGCGGCGTAGGCGTAGTTCTCGGCCGCCGCGACCCGCAGCTTGGGCAGGCCGCGCAGGGTCTGGAACGCCTGGTTGTTCAGCTTGTTGCCGAGCACCGTCAGCTTCCGCTGCCAGCGCACCTGCCAGAGCCCGAGCCCCAGGAACACCGCCGCGATCACGACGAGCATGCCGAGCGCCGCCAGGGCCATCGACGGGCTGTACCAGAACAGCAGGCCCAGGTTCATCGCGCCGACCGTCACCGACTGCGCGACCACCGGGCCGACGCCCGCCAGCAGCCGGCGCATCGCGCTGATGCCCATCGCCGCGCTGGCCAGCTCGCCGGTGGAGCGCTGGGTGAAGAACCGGGTCGGCAGCCGGAGCAGCCTGTCCCAGACGGCGGGCTGGAGCGCGGCCTCGATCCGGCCCTCCAGACGCAGGATGGACAGGTTCTCCAGCAGCGTGAACGCCGCCGCGACCACCCCGCTCACCATCACCGCGAGGCACACCTGCACGATCAGGCCGGTCTGCGCCCTCGGCACGTACTCGCCGAGCACCTTGCCCGTCGCGACCGGCACCAACGCGCCGATCGCCACCGTCACGACGCCGGCGAGGAGCAGGCCGAGGAGGTCGCCGCGGGTGCCCTGGAGACTGAACCGCAGCAGACCGAGCGGCGTGAGCGCCTTGTCGGGCAGCGGTCGGTAGAACATCACCGCGCGCGGCTCGAACTCCTCCGCGTTCGCCTTCTCGATCGGCGTCTCGCGGCCCGTTCCTGGATGGACGGCCACATAGCCGCCGCGCCGCCACAGCAGCGCGACCGGCGCCCCGGACAGCGCCCGGTGGCCGACCAGCGGGCCCACGTTCTCCCGCCACCAGCGCCCCTTGAGCCGAACGGCCCTGGTGCGCACCCGGGAAGCGAGCGCCACCCGCTCGATCGGGTCGAGGCGTTCGCTCTCGGTGCCGCTCTGCGCGGGCTCGGCGAGCGTGATCCGGGCCGCCTCGGCGACCAGCTTGCAGGCCGCGTACCCGGCGTCGGCGTCGGCGGACGTGGTCCGGCGGGCCGAGCGCTTGCCGATGGACGCCAGCAGTGTCTGGTCGGCCTGGGCGCGCACGGCCTCACCGGCCTTGATGCCGGCGGCCGTACGGGTCTCGTGGGTGCGCTCCAGCTGCTCGATCCACCGGTCCAGCGCGGTCAGCAACCGGTACTGCTGGTCCACCATGGACTGCCACAGCGCCGGGTCCATCAGCAGATCGGCGGCGGCCTCCGCGCCGTACAGCGAGCCGTACTGGACGCTGCCGGGCGGCACCTGCATCCAGAACACGTCGTCGTCGTCCCCCACGCTCGAACGGGCTCCCGTGGGACCACCCCCGTGGGTGGCGGGCCGCTCCTCGGCCATCGGCGCCTGGAACAGCACGGACAGGCCGCGGCCGACGCCGAGCGCGACCGCGTACTCCAGCGGGCTGGTCGCGGGCGGGACGTACTGCGGGTTGCCGTACTCGTCGTACGACCAGGTCTGGGTGTTGGCCGGCTGGTACAGCTCGCGCAGGTTGATCCGGTGCACCACGCAGTCCCGGACCGGACGGGCCACCAGGGTGTGCTGGGGCCCGGCGACCGGGCCGAGCAACAGCGTGCCCGGCTCCAGCCGGCCCAGGTGGTGCCAGTGGCCCTGCTGCACGGCGTCCACCGCGAACAGGTCCAGGGCGCCGGCCGCGACCAGCCACAGCACCTGCGGGCCCTCCAGGTCCACGCGGTTGAAGCCGGCGCAGTCGACGCGGGTGCCCATGGATCCCAGCGCACCGAGCACGAGGTCGCCCTGGTGTCCCTCCTGAACGGTCGTCATCTCATCGCTCCCTGACCAGCGCGGCGTACGCGCCGCCGCGCGCCACCAGCTCCTCGTGCCGTCCGCGCTCCACGACCGTGCCGTGCTGGAGCACCACGATCTCGTCGCTGTCGCGGACCGTGCTGAGCCGGTGCGCGATCACCACGCAGGCGCAGCCGCGCCGGCGCAGGTTGTCCATCACGACCAGCTCGGTCTCCGCGTCCAGCGCGCTGGTCACCTCGTCGAGGACGAGGATGCTCGGCCGGCGCACCAAGGCCCGTGCGATCTCCAGCCGTTGTCGCTGGCCGCCGGAGAAGTTGTGGCCGTCCTGCTCGACCTTGCTGTGGATGCCGCCGGGCCGGCGCATCACCACGTCGTACAGGGCCGCGTCCTTCAGCGCCTCCACCACGGCCTCGTCCGGGATCGACGGGTCCCACAGCGCCACGTTGTCGCGGACGGTGCCCTCGAAGAGGAAGACGTCCTGGTCGACGAAGGAGACGGAGGCGGCGAGCGCGCCGCGCGGGACGTCCTCCAGCCGGCGGCCGTCGATGCGGATCACCCCGTCCCACGGCGTGTACAGGCCCGAGATCAGCCGGGACACCGTGGACTTGCCGCTGCCGGAGCCGCCGACCAGCGCCACCTGCTGCCCCGGTCCCACGCTCAGGTCGAAGCCGCTGAGCAGCGGCTTGTCGAGCGGACTGTAACCGAAGGTGATGTTCTCCAGCTCGACGTGCCCATGCAGCCGCCGGGTGGAGTCGGCGCCGCCCGGGCGGGCGTAGAGCGGGTCGGCCTGGAAGTTCTCCACGTCCTTCAGCCGGGCCACGTCGGCGGCGAAGTCCTGGATGCGGCCCGCCACGCCGTTGAGCCGGGTCAGCGGCGCGGTGAAGCGGGTCACCAGCGACTGGAAGGCGACCAGCAGACCCACCGAGATGTGTCCCTCGACCGCGCGCAGGCCGCCGATCCACAGGATCAGCGCGCTGTTGAAGGTGGCGAGCGTCGGCGCGACCACGCCGAGCCAGGCGCTCGGCACCCCGAGCCGCTGCTGCTCCTCCAGGGTGGTGGCGTGCTGCCCGGCCCACTTGCGGAAGTAGCCGTCCTCACCGCCGGTCGCCTTCATCGTCTCGATCAGCTGAAGACCGGTGTACGAGGTGTTGGTGAGCCGTGCGGTGTCCGCGCGCAGTTTCGCCGTACGGGTCGCGCGCAGCCGGACCACGAGCCGCATGGCGACCACGTTGAGCAGGGCCACACCGATGCCGACGAACGTCAGCTGCGGGTCGTAGGTGTAGAGCAGCACGGCGTACAGCACGACGACGATCGCGTCCACACCGGCCGCCGCGAGGTCGCGGGCCAGGGTCTCGGCGACCTGGTCGTTGGACTGCAGCCGCTGCACCAGGTCGGCGGGGGAGCGCTGGGCGAAGAAGGTCACCGGCAGTCGCAGCAGATGGCGCAGGAAGCGGGCGCTGGAGAGGGTGGAGGAGATGATCCGGCCGTGCAGCAGGTTGGCCTGCTGCAGCCAGGTCAGCACCAGCGTGAGCAGGACGCAGGTGCCCATCGAGGCGAACAGCACACCCAGCAGCGAGGTCCGGCCGCCGATGAGGAACGTGTCGATGTAGGTGCGGCTGAGCGCGGGCACGGCGGCGCCGACCGCGACCAGCAGCAGGCTGGCCAGGACGGCGGCGGGCAGGGTGCCCGCGGTGCCGCGCAGCCGGGCCGGCATCGCGCCGAGCACGCCCGCCTTGCGGCCGCCCCTCGTGAAGCCGTCGCCCGGCTCCATCGCCAGCACCACACCGGTGAAGCTGCCGTCGAACTCCTCCATGGGCACGAACCGGCGGCCCTTGGCGGGGTCGTTGACGTACACGCCGCGGCGGCCGAAGCGGCGGCCCATGCCGTCGTAGACGACGTAGTGGTTGAACTCCCAGAACAGGATGGCAGGCGCCGTCACCTCGGCGAGCGCGGCCAGGTCCATCTGCATGCCCTTGGCGGTCAGGCCGTAACCGCGCGCCGCCTTGAGCAGGTTGGAGGCGCGTGAGCCGTCGCGGGAGACACCGCAGGCGATGCGCAGCTCCTCCAGCGGGACGTGCCGGCCGTAGTGCGCGAGGACCATCGCGAGGGAGGCGGCGCCGCACTCGACGGCCTCCATCTGGAGCACGGTGGGCGTACGGACCGTTCCGCCACGGGATCTGGGGACCGGCCGCTTGGCCGGGGCGGCGCGCCTGCGGCCGCGTTCCTGGGTGGCGGTCACGGGAGCAGCCAATCGATGGGGTGCTGGTCGGCCAGCTTCACGGAACCGGAGGCGAGCGTCATGGAGTCGAGCCGGAACGGCGGCCCGTCCGTGGTGGACCAGCGGTATCCGCTCTTGGTGGTCGCCGACGTGTCGAGGGCGACCAGGACGGCCACCGGGCGGCCCTTGCGGGTGAACTGCTCGCCGAGCTGGCTGTCGCCGAGGAAGGCGGAGATCGACTGGGCGGACTGCGCCGTGCGGTCCACCGACTTCACCTCGCCGCGCAGCACGCCGTACGTCTGCGTCGGCACCGAGGACACGGTGAGGTCGACGGAGGCGTGCGCCGGGATGTCGGCGGCGTTCTCGGCGGGGACGTACACGGTCGCGTACAGCGGGTCGGAGGCGTGGGCGACCTTCTCCACGGCGGCCACGTTCGTGCCGGTCTGGATGATCTGCCCGATGGTGGCGGCGAGCGTGGTGACCCGGCCCGCGGCGACCGTGCGGACCACCGCGTCGCCCTGCTGCGTACGGACCTTGAGGACCGGCGCGTTCGCGGGCAGCCGCTCGCCCTGCCGGGCCAGGACGGCTGTCACCTGGCCGGACACCGGGCTCTGCAGCACATAACTGCCCTGCCCGTGGGTGAGGACGGCCGGGGCGCTCACCGTGGAGGCGACCGAACCGGTCACCGCCCACACCGAGGCGGCCGCCATCGCGACGACGGTGACGCCGAGGGCGAGCCACCCCTGGGGGCGGGCCAGCCGCACCGGAAGGTCCAGCTCTTCGGGTGACTGGAGCTTGGCGAGGGCCTGTTGGCGGAACTGCACGGAACTTCCCTCACCTGTGGAGAGACGCGGGTGTTTCAGGGCATCCGAGAGTCCCGGAGCCGGCGAACGGCTCCGGGACTTCGGTGCGACGAGGTGCGATCAGAGACCGGCGACCAGGTCGGTGACCGGCTGCACGTTCAGACCGGTGACACCCTCGACGGTGCCGACGACTGTGTTCACGGCACCTGAAACCGGGGCGACGCCGTTCACGGCGCCCGTGACGGTGTTCAGGGTGTTCAGGGACAGACCGCCGGAGACGTTGTCCAGCTCGGCGTCCGAGATCTCGACGGTCTCGACCTGGGGGGTGGAGTTCATGATGGAACTTCCCTTCCTGATGGCTAATTCACAAGGGGGAGCGGCCCCCTCTGGGGACAGACGGACGGCCGCGACCGCGAGCGCCGGGCCTCCGTCTCCGGGAGCCCGCCGTGAACCCCCGCGGTGCGATGGATCAAAGCACGCACGCGGGGCGCGCTTCCAATCAATCAGGGCTCTCACCAGGGCACTTGGCCGACGACGGGGTACATCCGTGCAGGTCTGCGCACGACATGTCGGCGACTCCTTCACATGCCGCACGGCATCGTCGCGTACCCGCTCTTGCCCGGCCGGTGGCGAATCCGGCACTCCGCGCCAAAGGCACGGGAGGGGGCGCGCGGATGTGCAGATCCGCCGTCGGCGGTGATCCGCTTGGGTATTCGATGTGCAGATTCCCTGAAGGGGAGGTTCCGGTACGCGCCCGGAACACGCTGTCACTGATCGGTGGCGGACCGTGTCGGCCCAGGATCGCGTACACCGTGCTCGCCCGGGCGGCGAGCGCCCCCGAGCGGGCGTCGCTCGGGGTGACGTCAGCGAACGCCGTCCGCCGGCCGAGTTTCGTCAGGACCGCTTCGATCCGGACATCCGCACCGGTCACGGCCGCTGGAAAGACGTCGACTGCTGAACCGTCGTCATCGGCACGAAGCTGCCCCCCGCCGCGGACACCGCGATCACCGTCGCCGTGTCCGCGGCCGCCGTCAGCGCCTGGCCCGAAAGACCCCCGCCCTCCCGGGCCGGCCGCTCGCCCCAGGGCAGTCGCAGCACGGCCCGGTCCTCGGCCACCGCCTCGACGACCAGCCCGAGATCGAGCACCCAGGGAGCGAAGTGCGCGGCGAGGATCCTGTCGGCCCCGGCCGGGGTCGGCGTCATGGGGCAAGAGTTCCCGGCCGCCCGCCGCGAGGCGCGGGCATGGCCGATTCATCCGCCCGATACGGCCGTGGGGAAACGGAATTGAACGCACCGCACGGCCGGTGCGTACGTACGGCCATCCAGGCGCCCCGATACGCACTGCCCGCGAGCGGCAGCCCCCGTACCCAGGAGGTCGAGAAGTTTGAGTCACAAGCGAATGCCCAAGCGCAAGGCCGCGATAGCGGTGGGCGGTGTCGCGGCGCTCGGAGCGGCGGCCCTCCTGCTTCCGCACGCCAACGCCTCGCAGGACAAGAGCCAGGTGGCGGGCGGCTCCGCGAAGACCATGAAGGCCACTCAGGCCTCCGGCCTCGCCGCCCAGTTGCAGAAGACACTCGGTGACGCCTTCGCCGGGTCCTACTTCGACAGCGGCAGGCAGCAGCTCGTCGTCAACGTGGCCGACGGCGACAACAGCGCGGTCCAGCAGGCGAAGAACGCGGGCGCGGTCGTCCGGCAGGTGAAGAACAGCACTCGCGACCTCAAGGCCGCCGCCACCACGCTGAAGACCAAGGCGACCATCCCGGGCACCTCCTGGGCCGTGGACCCGCGCACCGACAAGATCCTCGTCACCGCCGACTCCACCGTCACCGGCGCCAAATGGAACAGACTGCAGTCGGCCGTCCAGGGCCTCGGCTCCGGCATGGCCACGCTGAAGAAGTCCGCCGGCGCCTTCAAGACCTTCGTCTCGGGCGGCGACGCCATCTTCGCGCAGACCCAGCAGGGCGGCGTCCGCTGCTCCCTCGGCTTCAACGTCACCGCCTCCGACGGCAGCCCCGCCTTCCTGACGGCCGGTCACTGCGGCGTCGCCGCCAAGCAGTGGTCGGACTCGCAGAACGGCCAGCCCGTCGCCACCGTCGACCAGGCCAAGTTCCCCGGCAACGACTTCTCGCTCGTCAAGTACGACGACCCCGCCACCCAGGCGCCCAGCGAGGTCAACACCGGCAACGGCCAGACCGTCCAGATCACCCAGGCCGCCGACGCCACCGTCGGCGAGACCGTGTTCCGGATGGGCTCCACCACCGGACTGCACGACGGCCAGGTCACCGGCCTGGACGCCACGGTGAACTTCCAGAGCGAGACGAACCCCGGCGGTGTCGACACCGTCAACGGCCTCATCCAGACCAACGTGTGCGCCGAGCCCGGCGACAGCGGCGGCTCCCTGTTCACCCAGGACGGCAGCGCGGTCGGGCTCACCTCGGGCGGCAGCGGCGACTGCACCAGTGGCGGCGAGACCTTCTTCCAGCCGGTCACCGCCGCCCTCCAGGCCACCGGTGCCACCCTCGGCAGCGGCGCGGGCGGCCAGTCCGGCTCCGCCGCCCCGTCGGCCTCGGCGGGCGACCAGTCCGGCTCCGCCGCCCCGTCGGCCTCGGCGGGCGACCAGTCCGGTGCCGGTGACCAGTCGGGCGCGAGCGGCCAGTCGGGCTCCGCCGACCCGTCCGCCTCCGCGAGCGACCAGTCGGGCGGCAGCGACCAGTCGGGCAGCGGCAGCGACCCGTCCGGGGCCGGGTCCGCGGACGACGGGTCGTCGCTGACCAGTACGCGCTGAGCCCTTCCCCGTCCCGGGCCGCCGCCCCTCGACTCCCCGTCGGCCTCACCCGCGGTTCCGCCGACGGGGAACGGTCCGGCCCTCCGGCGGGAGGGCCGGACCGTCCGGACCGCTGTCCCGTCCGGACCGCCGCACGTCAGGCCTCCTGCCGCACCCGCAGCAGCGGTACCGCCGCGTCGTCCACCCGCCCCGGGCCGCCGCGCCGTGCCGGACCACCTCGTGCGCCGGCTGCTCCAGCGGCCGGTCGCCGATCTCCGGCAGCGGCCCGTGGAGACCGGCCTGCGCGTCCTCGCCGTCGCTGACGGGCGTCCCCACGGGACCGTCGGTGTCCCGGACGAGTGCCGAGCCTCGAGCGAGGGGCACGTCGGTCGGGTACGCCGCGGCCGGGCCGATCCCCAGCAGCGGCCGCCGCAAAGGTCCGGCACCGCACCCGTCCGTCCGGCCGCCTCGGCAGCGGCGGCGGATGCCCCGCACGCGCCCTCACGGCCGTTCCCCGCGCCGGGCCGGCGTAGACGGCCGTCGAACAGCACGGTGCCGGGGCGGCACACCAGCCGGCGGGTACTGCGCATCACCTCGTGCGACGCCCGGCCGTGGTGTACGCCCGCACCCCGGTGCGAACCCCGGTGCGGATCTGCCCCGCAGGGCCCGGCGGGCGCGCTGCAGCCGCGGCGCCGGCCCCTCGCAGGCCGCCCGCAGATGGCCGCGCTCCCTGTCGGTCACGTCCGGCGGAGGCCGCCCGGTCGCCACGGCCGGCCCGACCCGCGCGAGCGGACAGGCAGCACCACCGCGACGCGTGATGGCAGTGGGCCCTCTCCTTCCTCGCCGCCCACCCGCACCGGCCGCCGCCCACGCGCCGCACGGGCTGCCGGGACCGGTGCGGACCGCCCGACCCGCGCTGCCACGGCGTCGCGAACACCCGCGGCACGCCCGCGTGCGCGACGGTCTCCAGGATCTGCTCCGGGCATGAGCAGGTTGACGGCGCCGCAGTGCGCGTGCACCTCCTGCGCCGTGGACACCAACGTGGACGGCACGGGACGGGCGCCCGGTGTCCTGCCGGCCGCCGGAGCCGGTTCTCACCCGCCGGACACGCCGACCACCGCCTCGTACGACCGTGTCGCGCGTCCTGGGGACAGGATCCCCCGCGGGCGCGTGGCGTACGGCGAGAACCCGGCCCCGCTCCGTCGTCCTCGATCCGGGGGGTGCCGTCGCATACCCCGTTCGCGCATGTGCATGCCCCGACAGCGGAAGCGCGGGCGGAGTACAGGTGCCTCGTGTGCGCCCCCGCGCCTCCCGATGGCCGACATGTTTCGCAGCCGGCACCGGTTCTCCGCCATCCGGCCGTCCGGTGGCGCGCCGGAGCCGGGCCGCCGTTCCGGCCGGGCGGCCGCGCCGGGCGGCCCTGATGCCGCCTCGGGGAGCGGCGATGCCCGGCGCGGTCTCCACTGTGCCGTCCGGCGCCGGCGGCTTTTTCGTCATCGCAGGTCGGAAGCGGGATCGGCGACGCGGTGGGCCTCGCTGCGCGCGGTCGCCCGAAGGGCTTCGTGGGCGGGGCCGTCGGGCGGACCGGGACGCGGTGGCGGGTTTTTCACCGAGCGCGGGTTTGTGGCCGGCCCGCAGGGGCACACGCGGGGGCGGGAATCCGGCCGGAGTTCCTCCGCGTCCATCCCTACCGTCCCCCGGACGGTACGGTGACGCAAATGAGTCGCCCGGGCACACGCCGTTCACCTTGCGGGGGGTTGCGATCGGATGACTCACCCTGAAGACTGTGGCCGCGTTCCGTGGAAACGAAGGTGTGAATGGGAGCGTTTCCTGCCGATCGCCGGGTGAAACCGGTCGGGTAGGCGTATTCTTTCACGCCTCGAACGGCTGAACCAAGTCGTTGTTTCCAGCAGGGGCCGGCAGGGATTCCGCGTGCACACCGCGCGGGAGGTATCGCCAAGGGGGAGAGGTGTCGGACTGGTCCGCAGGAGAACAGGGCGCAGACCGGGGTCGCGGCAGGCCGTGGACCCGCCACGCCTTTCACCGCACGTGCTGAGGCGTTCCCACTGACGACCGCCCCGGCCGTCGGTGCCACGGACAGCCCGGACCCTTCGTGCCCGCCCGGTCGTCCCGTCGACGGGGAGCCTGGCCGTGTCCGTTCTCGGTGTACCGCCACCGGTTCTCGGCGCCCGGCCGCGTGAGCAATCCGCATGTCCGCGTGCCGCTATCGAGGAGGCAAGGTGATCAGCAACCAACTGACGGGTGAGGCCGTCCTGTTGGACGTCTTACCCGACCGCTGGCGGCGCTTGCGCGAGGCCGGACCCGTGCGGTACGACGAGGATCAGGGCGTGTGGCAGGTGGTGGGCCACGAGGCGGTCGCCGCCGTGCTGGCCGATCCGGCGACGTACTCCTCCGACCTGACCGCCCTCGCTCCCAGCCAGCCGGACTTCGACACCTTCCGGCAGGGCAACTTCGTCGGCATGGACCCGCCGGAGCACCGCAAGCTCCGTACCCTCGTCAGCCAGGCGTTCACCCCTCGGGTCGTCCAGGCGCTCGAGCCCCGCATCGAAGCCGTCTGCGCACGGCTGCTGGACGCCGTCGCGGACCACGACCGGTTCGACCTCGTCGACACGCTCGCCCATCCGCTCCCGATCATCGTGATCGCCGAACTGCTCGGCATCCCGCCCGGAGAACACCGCCTCTTCCAGGAGTGGGCGAGTGTCCTGTTCGGCGGCGACCAGCTCGGCGAGACCCCCGACATGGCCGACCTGGAACGGGCCCTTGAGGCCATCGCTCCCACGGTGCGCGAGATGAACGGCTACATGCTGGAGCACATCCGCAACCGCCGCGCCCACCCCGGAGACGACCTCACCAGCGCGCTCATCGCCGCCGAGGTCGACGGCGTGCGACTGCGGGACCAGGAGATGGTCGGGTTCGTCGCCCTGCTGCTGGTCGCCGGGCACATCACCACCACCGCGCTCCTCGGCAACGCCGTCGTCACCTTCGACCGGCATCCCGGCACGGACGCCGCACTGCGTGCCGATCCCACCGCACTCCCCGACGCCATCGAAGAGGTCCTGCGCTGGCTTCCCCCGTTCCCCGAGCTCGGACGCCGTGTCGCACGGCCGGTGGTGCTCGGCGGCCACGAACTCGCGGCCGACACGCTGGTCATGGTGCACCTCGGCGCCGCCAACCGTGACCCCGCCCGCTTCACGGCGCCCGACGTCCTCGACGTGTCCCGCCGCCCCAATCCCCACCTGACGTTCGGTCACGGCATCCACTTCTGCCTCGGCGCCCCGCTGGCACGGCTGGAAGCGCGGATTGCGCTACGGATGCTGCAAGAACGATTCATCAGGCTGGTGGTGCCCTCCTACCGGGACGTCACCTTTCAGAATCCGGCCGTGATCATCGGCGTACGCCATCTGCCCATCGAGGTCGGCAGAGCCTAAGCGCGGCGCGCACGCGCCCGGCCGGCCCCCGCACCGCTCGCGGCGGACCCGGCCGTCACCCGCACCCGCGACCCACCCAACGGGAGTCCCCTTCTCATGCCGTACACCGTCCCCGTCGCCACGGCCGCATCCCCGGCGCCGTCTCCGTTACGCGAGGAGCTGCAGCACAGTCTCGAGATCCTTGCTCGACGGCACCGCGTCCCCGGTGTCCAACTGGTCGTCGACACCGGCACGGACGTGCTCTCGCTGCACCACGGCACCGCAGACACGATCACCGGCGCGTCCTGCACCCCGGACACGGCCGTGCCGCTGGGCTCGCTCACCAAGCCCTACACGGCCGCTCTCGTCCTGCTCCTCGCCGACGACGGCGACATCGACCTGGACGAGCCGGCCGCCGACCATCTGCCGGAACTGCGGCGGATACCGGAGGTGACGGCCCGTCACCTCCTCGCTCACACCAGCGGCCTGCCCACCGGACCCGACTCCGACGGCGCGGCCACGACCACCCCGGCCCGCTACCTGGCGGCCCTGTGCACCGCCGAGCAACTCCTGTTCGCGCCGGGCACCGACTTCTCCTACTCCAACGCCGGCTACATCGCCGCCGGCCGGCTCGTGGAGTCCGTGACCGGCATGCCCTGGCGGGAGGCGGTGGCCGCGCTGCTCCTCGAACCCCTCGGCACCGAGCCCGCGTTCACCGGGGAGCGGCACCCCGCCCGCGTGATCGCAGCCGGTCACGCGGTCAACACCGCCACCGGGCAGCTGCGACCCACCGCGCAGACCCTGGCGCCGCTGGAGGCACCGGCCGGCGCGCTGCTGGCGAGCGCGGCGGACCTGGCCGCCCTCGGCGCCGCGCTCGTCGGCCGTGGTGACGTCCTGCCGCCCGCCGTAGCCAAGGAGATGCGCCGCCCGGAACCCGCCGCCCAACCGGGCGTCCTCGCCGACGGGTGGGGACCGGGGCTCGCGCTGTACCGGCGCGACGATCGCGTCTGGTGCGGCCACGACGGCAACGCCCAGGGCACCTCCTGCCATCTGCGAGCGGATCCTGAGAGCGGCGTCGTGGTCGCCTTCACCGGCAACGCCGGGGGTGCCACGGCGCTGTGGCGCGACCTCGTCGACGACCTGGCCCGCGTCACCGGACTGCGGGTGCCCGCCGCCGTCCGCCCCGCGCACCGCGGCCGGCCCGTCCCCCTGCCCGGATGCACGGGCACCTACCGCAACGGCGGTACCACTTATCGCGTCGCGCCGGGACCCGACGGCTCACCCGCCCTCTCGGTGGACGGCGACCTTCCGCTCCCGCTGGTGTGTCACGCCGACCTGTCGTGCGACCTGCTCGACCCGGCCACCGGCCGTCCGGAGCCCGGCGGGCGGTTCCACCGCGACCCCGTCACGGGCAGAATCGACCGGATCCAGATCTCCGGGCGCACGGCACGCCGTACCGAAGACGGCTGAGAACCCCGGCTCCCGACGGTTCACCCCGGTACCGCGCGGTCCCACGGCTGTCCGCCCCGGCCCGCCCCTCCCGCACGCCTTCGCCCACGCCACCCACCGCGACTCTCCGGTGGGTCCACGGGCTGCCCGCGCCGATCGTGCCGACCGGTGCGGCCCGCGCCGCACCGTCCCGCTTCCAAAGGACTTCACCCATGACGGACCTGCACGACAAGCCCGTACCGGCGTCCTCCCTGCCGCAGGCCGGCGGGGCGCCGGAGAGCGCTGCCGGGCGGGCTCACCCGACGCTCGGCGACCTCTTCGCCGCGTGGGTGGACCGCACTCCGGACGCGCCGGCCCTGACCGACGGCCGGCGCACCTGGACCTACCGCGAACTCGCGGCCCGCGTCGACCGGTTGGCCGACCGCCTCACGGTCGGCGGGGCGGCCCCGGACCGGGTGGTGGCCCTGGTCCTGCACCGGTCCATGGAGCTGATCGCGGCGGAGCTGGCCGTGGCCCGGGCCGGTGCCGCCTTCCTCCCCGTGGACCCGGCGTACCCCGCCGAGCGGCGGGCCCTGATGCTCGCCGACTCCGCACCCGTGACGACCCTGGACGACCTGGCGTGGGTCCGGGCAGCCATGGATGAAGCGAACCCCGGGTGCGCGGCCGGAACCGTGGCCCGCGGCGGTACCGGGGACCGAGCGGCGGACGGCGCCCATGCCGTCACCGTGTCCAGCGCTCCCGCCGACGCCCCGGCCGCCTTGGACCTCGCGACCGCCGCCACGGGTGCCGGCACCGCCGGGACCCTGGCCGGTGCGGTCGGCCCCGGCGCCGATCACGCGGCCTACGTGATCTACACTTCCGGCTCCACCGGCACCCCGAAAGGGGTGACCGTCACCCACCGCGGCATCGGTGGTTTCACCGCGGCCGCCGCCGAGCGCTATGCGGTGGGTCCGGGCGACCGCGTCCTGCAGTTCTCCTCGCCCAGCTTCGACGCCTCCGTCCTGGAGCTGTGCATCTCCGTCCTGTCCGGCGCCACCCTCGTCGTGCCGCCGGACGGTCCCTGGCTCGGCGACGAACTCGCCGCCGTGCTCGACGAGTTCCGGATCACCCACGCCCTCATCCCACCGGCCGCCCTGGCCACTCTCCCCGACCCCGCGGCCGGCACCGCACGCCGTCTGCGCACGCTCATCGTGGGCGCGGAAGCGTGCCCGGCCGGGCTCGTCGACCGCTGGGCGCCCGGGCGCCGCATGATCAACTCCTACGGCCCGACGGAAGCCACCGTCGTCGCCACCTGGACCGGACCGCTCACGGCCGGCCGGGGCACGCCCACCATCGGCAGCGCCCTGCCGCACACCCGGGTCCACGTCCTCGACGCCGCGATGCGGCCCGTGCCGCCCGGCGCCGACGGCGAGTTGTTCGTCGGTGGCGACGCCGTGGCCCGAGGCTATCTGGGCCGCCCCGGCCTGACCGCCGCCCGCTTCGTCGCCGACCCGTTCGGCGCGCCGGGCGAGCGCATGTACCGCACCGGGGACCGGGCGCGCCGGAACGCCGACGGGGAACTGGAGTTCCTCGGCCGGGCCGACCGGCAGGTGAAGATCCGGGGATTCCGCATCGAGCCGGGGGAGATCGAGGCGGTACTGCGCCGGACGGACGGCGTCGGTGAGGCGGTGGTCACCGTACGGGAGGAGGAGCCGGGCAGAGCGCGCCTCGTCGGTTACGTCACCCCCGCCGACCCCGGACAGAGCCCGGACCCGGCCGCGTTGCGCACGGCCGTGGCCGCCGTCCTGCCGGCCCACATGGTGCCGTCGACGGTGGTCGTACTGGACCGGATGCCGCTCACCGCACAGCACAAGATCGACCTGCGGGCGCTGCCCGCGCCGGAGCGCATGCCCGTGTCCGGCCATGTGGCTCCGCGGGACCCGCGGGAGCGGGCCCTGGCCGCGATCTGGGCCGACGTGCTGGGCGCGGCGCCGGTCGGTGCGACGGACGACTTCTTCGAACTGGGCGGCGACTCGATCCTCGCCGCCCGCGCCCTGGCCCGGATCCGCGAGGACCTCGGCGTCCGGCTGACAGTGCGGGACGTCTTCACCGCGCGCACGATCGCCGCACTGGCCCCGCTGCTCGGCGACGCGTCCGCCACCGCGCCCGCGGAACCGATCGCGCGGGCCCCGCGCGGGGAAGCCCTGCCGCTGTCGAGCGCGCAGCGGCGGCTGTGGTTCCTCGACGACCTCACCGCCGGCGGCACCGAGTACAACACCGGCGTCGCCCTGCGGCTGCGCGGCCCGCTCTACACGGACGCCCTGCGCCGCTGCCTGGTACGGCTCGCCGCCCGCCACGACTGCCTGCGGACCACGTTCACCACGGTCGACGGGCAGGGCGCGCAGCGTGTCGCACCGGAACCGGTGCTGCCGCTGCGCACCGCCGACCTCGCGGACGTGCCCGTCTCGGCGCGCGCCGAGGCCGCCGAACGCCTGCTCACCGAGGAGTTGGGCCGCCCCCACGACCTGTCCTGCGGCCCGCTCACCCGGGCCCTGCTCGTCCGGCTCGCCGACGACGAGCACCTGCTGCTCCTCGCCCAGCACCACATCGTCACCGACGGCTGGTCGGTGGGCATCCTGACCCGGGAACTCGCCGCCCTGTACCACGCGGAGGTCACCGGTGAACCGGCCGGCCTGACCGAACCCGCCGTCCAGTACCCCGACTTCGCCGTGTGGGAGCAGCGGCAGCGGGCCACCGGGCAGGACGCCGAGGACCTCGCCTACTGGAGCCGGCACCTGGCGGGCATCCAGCACCTTCAACTGCCCACCGACCGGCCCCGTCCCGCGGTGCGCACCACCGCCGGCGCGGGCCACCGGCACCGGCTGCCCGCGGACCTGGTGACCCGGCTGCGGAACCTCGCCGCGGGCCGCGGCACGACGGTGTTCACCCTGTACGCCGGAGCCTGCGCGCTGCTGTTCTCCCGCTACTCCGGCCAGCGGGACGTCGCCTTCGGCACGGTCACCAGCGGCCGGGCCCGCCGGGAACTGGAGGACGTGCCGGGCTTCTTCGCCAACACCGTCGTCCTGCGCGGTGACGTGGACGAGAAGGCCACCGTCGACCGGTTCGTGGAATCCATGCGGACGACGGTGCTGGACGCGTTCGCCCATGACGGCGTGCCGTTCGACCGGGTGGTCGAGGAACTCGCCCCGCCCCGCGACCCCAGCCGCACCCCGCTGGTGCAGGTGCTCGTCGTGCAGCAGACCGCCCCCGCCGTGCCGCCGCTCGCCGGTGGCCTGCGCCTGGCCGACCACCCGCTGCCGCGCCCGGCCGCCCGCTTCGACCTGGTCCTGGAGTTCCAGCCGGACGCCGGGGGCGGCTGCACGCTGACGGTGGAGTACAACACCGACCTGTTCGAGACGGCGACCGCGGCCCGCCTGGCCCGGCACCTGCACCGCCTGCTGGAGGGGATGGCCGAGGGCCCGAGCCGGCCGCTGGCCGAGCTGAGCATGCTGTCGCCGGCGGAGCAGCGCACGCTGGTGGACTCCTGGAACCCGCCCGCGTGCCGCACCCGGGAGACCGGGCAGGCCACGCTGCCGGCACTGTTCCAGGCGCAGGTGGCCCGCACCCCGGACCGTACGGCCGTGATCTGCGGGGCTGCCCGGCTCGACTACGCCGAGGTCGACCGGCGCGCCAACCGCCTGGCCCGGTTGCTCGTGTCGCGCGGCGCGGGCCCCGAACACCTGGTCGCGCTGTGCCTGCCGCGCTCCGCCGACCTGGTGCCCGTGCTGTGGGCGGTGCTGAAGTCCGGGGCGGGATACCTGCCGGTCGATCCCGGCTACCCGACGGAGCGCATCCGTTTCATGCTCGGCGACGCCCGGCCCGCCCTCGTCGTCGCGTCCGGCGAGACCGCGGCCGCGCTGCCCGAGGAATGCGCCCCGCTGCTCCTGGACGACCTGGACGACCTGGACGACCCGGCGGACCCGGCCGAAGCCGATCCGGCCGGCGCCGACCGGATCCGGCCGCTCACCGCGGACCATCCCGCGTACGTCATCTACACCTCCGGATCGACCGGTCGCCCCAAGGGCGTCGTCGTCACCCACCGCAGTGTCGCCGCGCTGGCCGCCTGGGCACGGGAGCGGTTCGGGGCCGACGGGCTCGCCCATGTGATCGCCTCCACCTCCCTGAACTTCGACGTGTCGGTCTTCGAGCTGCTGTGCCCCCTGCTGGCCGGAGGCACGGTGGAGGTGGTCGCCGACCTGCCGGCGCTGGCCGACACGCCGAGCCTGCCGCGGGCCGGACTCGTCAGCGGCGTACCGTCCGTGATCTCCCGCATGGTCGCGGGCGGCACGTCCCCCGTGACGGCGGACACGGTCGTGCTGGCCGGCGAGGCCCTGCCCGCCCAGACGCTGCACGACCTGCGCGCCGCGCTGCCCGTCTGCGAGATCGCCAACGTCTACGGCCCCACCGAGGCCACCGTGTACGCCACCGCCTGGTACGCCGACGACCGGCTCCCCGACCAGGCACCGCCGATCGGCAGGCCGGTGGCCCGCACCCGCGCCTACGTCCTGGACCACGCCCTGCGCCCGCAACCGCCCGGTGTCACAGGTGAGCTGTACCTCGGCGGTGGCGGCCTGGCCCGCGGCTACCTGAACCGCCCCGGACTGACCGCCGCCAGGTTCCTCGCCGATCCCTTCGGCGCGCCGGGGGAGCGCATGTACCGTACCGGGGACCTGGTGCGCCGGAGCGCCGACGGCGAACTGGAATACGTGGGCCGGGCCGACCAGCAGGTCAAGGTGCGGGGCTTCCGCATCGAACTCGGCGAGGTCGAGGAGGCGCTGCGCGGCTGCCCGGGCATCGCCGAGGCGGCGGCCGTCGTCGCCGACGGCGACGGACACCGTCGCCTGGTCGGCCACGTCGTCCCGGTCGCCGGGGAGCACGTGGAGCCGGAGGCGGTGCGCCGGCTGCTCGGCCGCACGCTGCCCGGTTACATGGTGCCCTCGACCGTCCTGGTGCTGGACGCCCTGCCGCTCACCCCCAACGGCAAGGTGGACCGGGGACGCCTGCCCGACCCGGGCCCGGCCGCCCGCACCGCCCACCATGTCGCGCCGCGCACCTCCACCGAGCGCACGCTCGCCGCGGTCTGGGCGGAGGTACTGCACCTGGAACGGGTCGGGGTCGACGACAACTTCTTCGAACTGGGGGGTGACTCGATCCTCAGCATCCAGGTGGTGGCCCGGGCCCGGCAGGAGGGCCTCACGGTGACCTCCCGCGACGTCTACCGGTACCAGACGGTCGCCGCCCTGGCCCGCGTCGCGGACACCGCCCACAGCCGGCGGCAGGCCACGCCCGCGCCCGAGGCTGCCACCGGCAGGGCGCCCCTGACGCCCATCCAGCACTGGCTGTTCGGCAGCGCCGAGCGAGCCGGTCACTTCGCGCAGGCACTCTCGCTCGAACTGGCCGAGGACGTGGACCCTGCGGCGCTCGAAGCGGCCCTGGGCGATCTCGTCGCCCACCACGACGCCCTCCGCTCCCGCTTCGTGACCGGCACCGACGCCGCCGCGGCCGACTGGCACATCGACGAGCGGGCTGTCCGGATCACCCTGTCCCGGCACACCGGCCCGGACACCGACACACCCCACTTCGGGCCGTTCGACCTCGGCCGCGGCCCGTTGCTCCGTGCCGTGCTGCACGATCGCGGCCCCGGGCGGCCCCCCGTCCTGCACCTGGCCGCGCACCACCTGGTGGTCGACGGGGTCTCCTGGCGGCTGCTGCTGGAGGACCTCGACCGCGCCTACCGGGCCCGGCGCGACGGCGCCGACGGCACCGCGGCGCTGCCTGCCAAGTCCTCGCCGCTGCGGCAGTGGGCCCGCCGTCTGCACGCCCACGCCGTCGAGGGCGGCTTCGACGACGAACGGGCGTACTGGGCGCAGGCGGTGCCGGACACGGAACCCGCCCTGCCCACCGATCTCACCGGTGTCAACACCTACGCCTCGGCCCGGGCGGCGACGGTCCGCGTGAGCCCCGAGGACACCGCCGTCCTGCTGCGCACCCTGCCCGACACCCACCGCACCCAGGTCAACGACGTGCTGCTCGCCGCCCTCGGCAGGACCCTGTGCGCCTGGACCGGGCGGGACCGGGTGGTCGTGGACGTCGAGGGACACGGCCGCGAGGAACTCTTCTCCGACCTGGACATCAGCCGCACCGTCGGCTGGTTCACCACCCGGCACCCCGTCGCCCTCACCGTCCCTCAGGACGCCGGCTGGGACGCCGTACTGAAGCAGGTCAAGGAGCAGTTGCGCGCCGTGCCGCGGCACGGGATCGGCCATGACGCGCTGCGCCACCTGGCCGGCCCCGGCAAGGCACCGCGCACCCCGGCCGCCCACGTCAGCTTCAACTACCTGGGCCGCATGGCGCCGCCGGACGCCGCCGGCGGCCTGTACCGGGGCACGTTCCGGCCGCTGGAGCTGGACGCCGACCCGGCGGCCGTGCGCCCGCACGCACTGGAGGTGGTCGGCCGGCTCGACGGGGACGCGCTGGAGTTCACCTGGTTCTACTCCGACCGGCTGCACCAGGAGGCCACCGTCACGGACCTGGCGGAGCGCTTCGCGGGAGCACTGGCCCGACTGGCCCGGTACGCCGCCCGGCCGGGCGCCGCCGCCCGTACACCGTCCGACTTCCCGCTGGCCGGGCTCGACCAGGCGGCCGTGGACCGCATCGTGGGCGACGACCCGGGCGCGGCCGAGGACGTCCTGCCGCTGACGCCGACCCAGGCCGGCATGCTGTTCCACGGCCTGTCCCGGGACGACCGCGGCGCCTACTTCCAGCAACTCACCTTCGTCCTGGACGGCGTGCCCGAGCCGGCCGACCTCGCCGCCGCATGGCAGCGGGTCACCGATCGCACCGAGGTGCTGCGCGGCCGGGCCGTCTGGCAGGACGTGCCCGAGCCGCTGCTCGTGGTGCAGCGCGAGGCGACCGTGCCGGTCACCCACCTGGACTGGCGGGGCCTGACCGAGGACGAGCGCCGCGAGAGGCTGACGGACGTGCTGGCGCGCGACCGTGCCGACGGCCTCGACCTCACCGCGGCCCCGCTCCAGCGCCTGCTGCTGGCCCGCGTCTCCGACACCGCCGTACGCGTGGTCTGGTCCTTCCATCATCTGCTGCTGGACGGCTGGAGCCTGTTCCAGGTCCTGTCGGACGTGTTCGCCTGCCTCGCGGAACCCACCGGCGACACACTCCCGGACCGCCGCCCGTACCGGGACTACGTCGCCTGGCTGCGCGAACGCGACCGCGACGAGGCCGCACGGCACTGGCGGCAGCGACTGTCCGGGCTGACCGAGAGCACACCGCTGGCGTACGACCGCGAGCCGCGCGAGTCGCACAGTGCCGAGTCCACCCAGGCGGTCCGCGCCACGCTGCCCGCGGCCACGACCCGGGCCCTCGAGGACCTCGCACGCACCTCGGGCCTGACCCTGAACACCCTCGTGCAGGGCGCCTGGGCCCTGCTGCTGGGCCGCCAGGCGGGGCGGGACGACGTGGTGTTCGGCACCACCGTGTCGGGGCGGCCGCCCGAGCTGCCCGGCGCCGAGACGATGACCGGCCTGTTCATCACCACCCTGCCCACCCGCGTCGCGCTGCCGGCCGACGGCACCCTGCTCGACTGGCTGAGCCGGCTCCAGCAGGACCAGAGCGAGGACCGGCGCTTCGACCACGTGCCGCTCACCCGGCTGCGGACCTTCACCGAACTCCCCGAGCGGGCAGCTCTCTTCGACAGCATCGTCGTCTTCGAGAACTACCCCGTCGACGGCGACCTGGCCGCCGCGCACGGGCTGCGCCTGAGCGACCTGGACGGCGTCGAGACCACCAACTACCCGCTGAGCCTCGTCGCCCACCCGGGCGCCGAGCTCACCCTCCGCCTGGGCTACGACCCCGAACTGTTCGACGCCGCGACGGCCCGCCGCATGACCGAGTACCTCACCGTCCTGCTGGAGGGCATGGTGCGGGGCGCCCACCTCCCGCCGACCCGCCTCACCCTGCTGACGCCTGCCCGCCGCCGGCAGGTGCTGTACGACTGGAACGACACGGCCACCGCGCTCCCCGAGGCCACGGTGGCCTCCCTCTTCGCCGACCAGGTGCGGCGCACGCCCGACGCCACCGCCGTCCAGGCCGGGGCCGAGCACGTCACCTACCGCGAACTCGACAGCCACGCACACGAGCTGGCCTCGCGGCTGGCCGCGCACGGCGTGCGCGCGGAACGCCCGGTGGCCGTGCTGATGGACCGCTCGGTGGACCTGATCGTCGTCCAGCTGGCGCTCGTCCGCACCGGCGGCGTGTACGTGCCGCTCGACGGCAGGGCACCGCGCGAGCGGCTGCGCCGGATGCTGGCCGCGGCCGGCGCCGATCTGTTGCTGACCGACGCCGCATGGGAGGAGACCGCCGCGGACGTGCGCCCGGCCGACGGCGTCCTGTTGCGCGCCGACGACCGGGGCACCGGACCGGTGACGGCCGGGCCCCGCACGGTCCATCCCGACCAGGCGCAGTACCTGATGTTCACCTCCGGCTCCACGGGCTCCCCGAAGGGCGTCGCGGTGCGGCAGCGGGACGTCGTGGCGCTCGCCATGGACCGCGCGTTCGCCGGCCACGACCGGGTCCTCGTGCATTCCCCGCACGCCTTCGACGCCTCCACCTACGAGGTATGGGTGCCGCTGCTGCACGGCGGTACGGCTGTTCTGGCCCCGCCCGTCGACCTGGACGCGGCCGTGGTCCGCCGCGCCGTCACCGAACAGGGGGTGACCTGCCTGTGGCTGACCGCGGGACTGTTCCGCCTCCTCGCCCAGGAGGACCCCGGCTGCCTGCGCGGCGCCCGTGAGGTGTGGACCGGCGGCGAGGCCGTGCCGGGCGCGGTCGTCCGCCGTGTCCTGGACGCCTGCCCCTCGCTGACCGTCGTCGACGGGTACGGCCCCACGGAGACCACCACCTTCGCCACCCGGCGCGTCTTCCGCGCCGGCGACCCGCTGCCCGCCGTGCTGCCCGTCGGACGCCCGCTGGACAACACGCGCGTCTACGTCCTTGACGGCGCGCTGCAACCCCAACCACCCGGCGTCGCGGGAGAGTTGTACATCGCCGGCGCAGGACTGGCCCGGGGGTACGCGGGCCGGCCCGGCGCCACCGCCGCCCGCTATGTCGCCGACCCGTTCGGCCCGCCCGGCGAACGGATGTACCGCACCGGTGACCTCGTGCGCTGGAGCGCCGACGGCGAACTCCACTTCGTGGGCCGCGCCGACGACCAGATCAAGATCCGCGGCTTCCGCGTCGAACCCGCCGAGATCGAGGCCCGGCTCACCGCACACCCGGACATCGCCGAGGCGGTCGTCTCCGTCCACGAGGACGGCGGGCGCAAGCGACTCGCCGCCCACCTCGTACCCTCCGCCGGTGCCGACGTTCCGGCCGCCGCCGACCTGCGTGCCCATCTGGCCACCGACCTGCCCGACTACATGCTGCCCGCCGCGTTCGTCACGGTGCCGGAACTGCCGCTGACCGCCAACGGAAAGGTCGACCGGCGACGGCTGCCCGCCCCGGACCGGACGGCGGGCGGCGCACACGCCTACCGGGCCCCGCGCACCGGGACCGAGCGCGTCCTCAGCGGCATCTGGGCCGATCTGCTCGGTGTGGAACGGGTCGGCGTCGACGACAACTTCTTCATGCTGGGCGGCGACTCGATCCTCAGCATCCAGGTCGTCTCCCGCGCCCGGTCGGCCGGCCTCGCCCTCACCCCCCGCGACCTGTTCCGGCACCCCACGGTGGCCGCGCTCGCCGCGGCCACCGGCGCCGCGGCGTCCGTCGCCGGCACCGAACCGGTCAGCGGTGAGGCGGGCCTCACCCCGATCCAGCACTGGTTCCTCGACCCGCGTCCCCCGCACGCCGGCTTCTTCGCCCAGTCCGTCGTCGTCCAGACGCCCGGGCCCGTCGACCCCGACGCCCTGCGCCGGGCCCTGGCCGCCCTGTGGGCCCACCACGACGCCCTGCGCTCCCGGTTCGTCGTCGACGGCGACGGCACCTGGCGCCAGCACGTCGCCGCCGCGGACGGCCCGGCACCCGAGGTGCTCCAGGTGTGCGACCCGGCGACCGAGGCCCGCGACGCCGCGCAAGCGCACGCCGGGTTCCGGCTGGACACCGGCCCGCTGCTCACGGCACGCCTGTTCACCGCCGGCGGCACCGGGCCCGCCCGGCTCCTGCTGGCCGTCCATCACCTGGTGGTCGACGGCGTCTCGTGGCGCGTCCTGCTGGAGGACCTGGAGTCCGCCTACCGGCAGGCCGCGGCCGGCCGGCCGGTGCGGCTGCCCGCCCGTACGACCTCGGTGCGGGAATGGGCCCGCCGGTTGCGCGAGCGCGCCGACGGCGGCGGCTTCGCGGAGCAGCGCGCCCACTGGGCCGACGTCGCCCGGACCTGCGCCGAGCCGCTCCCCGTGGACGGCGAGGGCGGCAACACCGCGGCCGACGTCCGGGAGGTGACCGTCCGCCTGGACCGGGAGACCACCGGCGACCTCCTGCGCAAGGTCCCCGGGGCGTACCGGACCCGTGTCGACGACGTGCTGCTGACCGCACTGGGCCGGGCGCTCGCCGCCTGGACCGGACGCGCCACCGTCGCGGTCGGCCTGGAGGGTCACGGCCGCGAGGACCACCTGTTCGAGGACGTCGACCTGTCCCGCACCGTCGGCTGGTTCACCTCCCTCTTCCCCGTCGCCCTCACCGTCCCCCCGGGCGACTGGGGTACGGCGCTGAAGTCGGTGAAGGAACAGCTGCGCGCGGTGCCCGACCGGGGGCTCGGCTACGGCGTCCTGCGCCACCTCGTGCGCGACGAGGCCCTCACCGGAACCCCGATGCCTGGCATCAGCTTCAACTACCTGGGCCGCTTCGACTGGTCCACGGACGGCGCCGCCCTGGTCGGCGCGGTGCCCGGCGGCCTCGGCGGCGCGGAGGCCCCCGGCACCGAACGCCCGCACCTGCTGGACGTGGTGGCCCGTGTGGAGGACGAACGGCTGGAGATCAGCTGGTACCACAGCGCCGCCCGGCACCGCGCGCAGACCGTCGACCGGCTCGCCGAGGACATGCTCGCGGGGCTGCGGGACATCGTCGCCCACTGCACGCGGCCCGGCACCGGCGGTCGTACGCCCTCCGACTTCCCCCTGGCCCGCCTCGACCAGGCGGCCGTGGACCGGATCGCCGGGGACGGCCGCGCGGTCGAGGACATCTGTCCGCTGACACCGATGCAGGCGGGCATGCTCTTCCACAGCCTGCTCGACCCCGACGGCCGTACCTACGTCAACCAGGTGCAGCTGGTGCTCTCCGGCGTCACCGGGACGTCGGCGCTCGCCGAGGCCTGGCAGCGCACCGTGGACGCCAACCCGGTGCTGCGCACGAGGCTGGAATGGCAGGACGCCGCCGAGCCGCTGCAGGTCGTGGAGCACCGGGCCACCCTGCCCGTCATCCACCACGACTGGTCGGGGTGGCCCGCCGAGCGCCGCGAGCGGGCGCTGGAGCGGCTGCTCGCCGAGGACCGGGCGGCCGGCATGGACCTCAGGGCCGCGCCACTGATGCGGCTGACCCTGATCCGCCTCGCACCGGACCGCGTCCGGCTGGTGTGGACCTTCCACCACGTCCTGCTGGACGGCTGGAGCGCCGCCCAGGTCTTCGACGAGGTGTGCGAGCGGTACGCCGCGCTGACCGCCGGGCGCGAGCCGCGGCTGCCCGCGCGGCCGCCCTTCGCGGGCTACCTGCGCTGGCTGGCCGGACAGGACACGCACCGCGCCGAACGGTACTGGCGGGACCTGCTCGCGGGGTTCACCGCCCCCACCGAGCTGCCACGCGACCGGCGGCCCGCCGGGGCCCACCGCAGCTCCTCCGCCGCGTCGGTGCGGTTCACCCTCGGCGCCGGTGTCTCCGCACGGCTGCGGGAGACGGCGCAGCGGGCGGGCCTGACGCTCAACACTGTCCTGCAGGGCGCCTGGGCGCTGCTGCTGTCCCGGCACGGCGGCGGCAAGGACGTCGTGTTCGGCACCACCGTCTCCGGGCGGCCCGCCGAACTGCCGGGGGTCACCTCGATGGTCGGCCTGTTCATCAACACCCTGCCCACCCGGGCCCGGGTCGACGACCGGCGCCCGCTGCTGGACTGGCTGCGCGACCTGCAGGCCGCCCAGTCCGAGGCGCGGCGCCACGACTTCGTCTCGCTGGCCCAGGTGCAGTCCTGGAGCGAGGTGCCCGGCGGGACGAGCCTGTTCGACTCCATCGTCGTCTTCGAGAACTACCCGTTCGACGAGGGGGCGTTGGCCCGGCACGGACTCGCGATGGAGACCGAGCGGGCCCTGGAGCCGACCAACTACCCGCTCAGCGTGGTCGTCGCGCCCGGGGACACCGTGGCCGTCACCCTCGACTACGACCCCGACGCGTTCGACGCCCCGACCGTGGCCGGCCTCGGCGAGAGTCTGCGCACGCTGCTGACCCGGATGGCCGCGGACCCTGACCGCCGTCTGGCCGACCTCGCGCTGCTGGACCCCGACGCGGGCCGTGACCTCGTCCGCAGGTTCGGCGGGACGCCGACGCCGGCCCCGCGCGGCACCCTGCCCGAGGCGTTCCAGCGGCAGGCCGCCCGCACCCCCGAGGCCGTGGCCGTCGTGCACCGCGAGGACCGCCTCACCTATCGCGAGCTCGACGAACGCTCCAACCGGCTGGCCCGCCGTCTCATCGCCGCCGGAGCGGGCCCCGAAGGGTTCGTCGCCCTGTGCCTGCCCCGCACCGGCGACCTGATCGTGGCACTCCTCGCCGTCCTCAAGAGCGGCGCCGCGTACCTGCCGATCGACCCGCGGTACCCGGCCGAACGGGTCGCGTTCCTCCTCGACGACGTACGGCCCGACGCGGTGGTCGTCGCGACGCAGACCGCCGACCGGCTGCCCGAGGGGTCGTCCACCCGGATCCTGCTGGACGACCCCGGAGTCCTCGCCGCCTCGGCCGACCCCGTCCGCGACGCCGAACGCCACCACGCTCTGCTGCCGGAGCACCCGGCCTACGTCGTCCACACCTCCGGCTCCACCGGCCGGCCCAAGGGCGTCGTGGTGTCCCACGCCTCCGTGCTGGCCCTGACCGACTGGGCCGTCGCCGAGTTCACCGGCCGGGGCCTGGAGCACGTCGTCGCCTCCACCTCCCTGAACTTCGACGTGTCCGTGTTCGAGATCTTCGCGCCCCTGCTGTCCGGCGGCCGTGTGGAGGTGGTCCGCGACCTGCTGGCCCTGGCCGAACGCACCGAGCCCTGGCGCGCCGGGCTGCTCAGTGCCGTCCCCTCGGCGCTCGGCCGGCTGCTGGCGGAGGACGCGGTGCACGTCACCGCGGACACCGTGGTGCTCGCGGGCGAGGGCCTGCCCGCCCGCACCGTACGTCAGGTGCGGGCGGCCGTCCCCGGCTGCCAGGTGCGCAACGTCTACGGCCCCACCGAGGCCACCGTCTACGCCACCGCCTTCACCTGCGACCCGGCCGACCCCGACCGCGACCCGCCGATCGGCCGGCCGCTGGGCGGCGCCCGCGCCTACGTGCTGGACGAGCGGATGCGCCCGGTGCCGCCCGGCGCGCCCGGCGAGCTGTTCCTCGCCGGCACCGGTGTGGCCCGCGGCTATCTGCGCCGGCCCGGTCTGACCGCGTCCCGCTTCCTGCCCGACCCGTTCGGGCCGCCCGGCACCCGCATGTACCGCACCGGCGACCTCGTGCGCTGGACGGCCGACGGAGACCTCGTCTACCTCGGCCGCGGCGACGACCAGGTGAAGGTGCGCGGCTTCCGCATCGAACTCGGCGAGGTCGAGGCCGCGCTGGCCCGCCACCCGGCCGTGGCGGCCGCGGCGGCCCGGGTGGTCGAGCGGGACGGCCACCGTCGGCTCGTCGGCTACGCGGTGCCTCAGAACTCCGTACTCCCCGACCCGGCCGACCTAAGGGCCTTCCTCGCCCGCAGCCTCCCCGATCATCTGGTGCCCGCCCTCGTCGTGCCGCTCGAGCGGCTCCCGCTCGGTGTCACCGGCAAGCTGGACCGGCGGGCGCTGCCCGCACCGGTGTGGGCGCCTCCGGCCGCGGGCACCACCCGGCCACCGCGCACCACGGCGGAGAAGACCCTCGCCGCGATCTGGTCCGAGGTGCTCGGCGTTGTGGAGGTCGGCGCGGACGACAACTACTTCGAGCTCGGCGGCGACTCGGTCCTCGGGATCCAGCTCGTCTCCGCCGCCCGCCGGGCCGGCCTCGCCCTGACGCCCCGGCACCTGTTCACCCACCAGACGCTCGCCGAACTCGCCCGCGCGGCCGAGCAGTTGTCCGCACCGATGACCGCCGTCGGCGCCGAACAGGGCGCTGTGGTCGGCGACGCGCCGCTGACGCCCGTGCAGCACTGGCTGTTCGGCACCGTGGGCGGCGACCCGGCCCACTTCAGTCAGACGGTCGCCTTCGAGGCGGCGGAGGACACCGAGGAAGCCGTGCTGCGGGGGGCCCTGGCCGCCGTACTGGAGCACCACGACGCGCTACGGCTGCGCTTCGAACCCGCCGGCGACGGGACGTGGCGGCAGTACGGCGCGGCTCCGGGCGCGGAACCGCACCTGGAGGTGCACCCCACCGCTCCCTCGCGCGAGATCGCCGAGACCCTCGCGTCCGGCTTCGATCTGACGACCGGTCCCCTCCTGCGGGCCGCCCTGTGCCGCCCGGCGGGCGGCGGCCGGCCGGTGCTGCTGCTGGCCGCGCACCACCTGGTCGTGGACGCGGTGTCCTGGCGGCTGCTGCTGGAGGACCTGGACACCGCCTACCGCGCCCTGCGCGACGGCGACCGGCCCGGCCTCGGCGCCAAGAGCACCTCGTTCCGGGCGTGGGCCCGGCGGCTCGCCGCCCACACCGCCGCCGGCGGCTTCGACGACGAACTCGCCCACTGGCACGGCCTCGACACCGCGACCCCACTGCCCGCCGACCACGCCGCCGGGACCGACTCCGCAGCCGACGAGGAGACCGTGACCGCCGCCCTCGACGCCGAGGACACCCGACGGCTGCTCCAGGACGTGCCGGAGGTGTACCGCACCCGGATCAACGACGTGCTGCTGTACGGGCTGGGCCGGGTGCTGGCCCGCTGGACCGGCCGGGACCGAGTGGCGGTCACCCTGGAGGGCCACGGCCGCGAGGAGGTGTTCGCGGACGTCGACCTCGCCCGGACCGTCGGCTGGTTCACCACCATGTACCCGGTGGTCCTCAAGGTGCCCCGCGACGCGGACACCGGCACCGCGCTCAAGGCCGTGAAGGAGAACCTGCGGGCCGTACCGCGCGGCGGACTCGGCTACGGCGCCCTGCGCCACCTGCACCCCACGGCCGGCCCGGAGCTGCCGGACCTGCCGCGGATCTGCTTCAACTACCTCGGGCAGGAGGACCGGTGGGCGAGCCCCGCCGGCGCACTGCTGCACGCGCCGCACGACGGCCTCACCGGCGGCATGGACCGCGCGGCGGACCGGCCGTACGTTCTCGACGTGCTGGCCCGGGTGACCGGGGGCGAGATGCGGTTCACCTGGTCGTACTCCCGGGCCCGGCACCGGCGTGAGACCGTCGCCCGGCTCGCGGCCGAGGTCACCGGCGAACTGCGGGCACTGCTGCGGCACTGCGCCGAGCCGGGGGCCGGCGGCCGTACCCCGTCCGACTTCCCGCTGGCACCGCTGGACCAGGCGGCCGTCGACCGGCTCGTCGGCACCGGGGCGGACGTGGTGGACGTGTATCCGCTCACGCCCACCCAGACCGGCATGGTCGTGCACGGCATGGACGACGCCGAACACGGCCTGTACGTCGAGCAGATCACCTGTGTGCTGGACGGCGCCCGCGATCCCGGGCTGCTGGCCGACGCCTGGCGGCACGTCGTGGACGCCACCCCCGTCCTGCGCACCTCCCTCGCCCTGACCGGCGTGCCCGTCCCGCTGCAGGTCGTCCACCGGCACGCGGATCTCCCGGTCGGCGAACACGACTGGACCGGCCTGCCGCCCGAGCGGCGTGAGGCCGAACTGGAGCGGCTCCTGGCCGAGGAACGGGCCCGGGGCATCGCCCTGGACCGCGCCCCGCTGCTGCGGCTCGCCCTGGTCCGGCTCGGTCCGGACGCGGTGCGCATGGTGTGGACGTTCCACCACGTCCTGCTCGACGGCTGGAGCGTCTTCCACGTCCTGTCCGACGTCATGGCCGCGCACGCCGCGCTCACCCGGGGCGGGCGACCCCGGCTGCCCGAGCGCAGGCCGTTCGCGGACTACGCCGCCTGGCTCGCCGCCCGCGACACCGGCCGGGCCGAGGAGCACTGGCGGGAGGTCCTGGCCGGCCTGTCCGCCCCCACTCCGCTGCCGTACGACCGCAGGCCCGCCCCGACCCGCACGGCCCGCTCCGGCACGTGGCTCTCGCAGCGGCTCGGCGCCGGGGACACGCGCCGGCTCCAGGAGTTCGCCCGCCGGCACCGCCTCACCCTCAACACGCTGGTGCAGGGCGCCTGGTCACTGCTGTTGGCGCGCTGGAGCGGAGAGCGCGAGGTGTGCTTCGGCACCACGGTGTCCGGGCGCCCCGCCGACCTGCCCGGCGCGGACACCGTCACCGGTGTGTTCATCACCACCCTGCCCGCCCGCGTCACCGTCGACGGCACCGCCAGCTGCGCCGACTGGCTGCGGGCGCTGCAGGACGCCCGCGCCGAGGACCGCCGCTTCGACCACGTGCCGCTGAACACGCTGCACGGTCTGACCAGCCTTCCGGCCGGGACGCCCCTCTTCGACAGCCTCGTGGTCTTCGAGAACTACCCGGTGGGCGACGCCACCGCCGGAGCGCACGGACTCGCGCTGCGCGACCTGGACGCCCGCGAGGCCACCAACTACCCGCTCACCGTCGTCGTCTCCCCGGGCGAGGACCTCGCGGTCGAACTCGGCCACGACCCGCGGTACTTCGACGAGGCCACAGCCGCCTCGCTCGCCGGGCAGCTGCTGCACACCCTGCGCGCCCTGGCCACCACGGACGGCACGCCCCGCCTGGACGACATCGACGTCCTGCCACCCGGACAGCGGGCCGGGCTGCTGCGCCCGCCCGCCCGCCCGGACCTCGGCCCGGTACCCGCCTCCACCCTCCCCGCGCTCGTCGAGGCCGCCGTCGACCGGTGGCCGACGGCGCCGGCACTGGAGGAGTCCGGACGGCTGCTGACCTTCGCCGAGGCGGAGGCCGCCGCCAACCGCCTCGCCCACCGGCTCATCGCCCGCGGCACGGGCCCCGGGGACCTCGTCGCGCTCCTCCTGCCGCGCTCGGCCGACATGGTGCTGGCGCAGCTGGCCGTGGCCAAGTCGGGCGCCGCGTTCCTGCCCGTCGACCCCGCCTACCCGCAGGAGCGGATCGCGCTGATGCTGCGCGACGCGGCACCGGCGGCCATCCTCGACGCCAGGGAGATCGCCGGCCTCCTCGCCGCACCGCCGGACGAGGTGGCCGGCCACCGGCCCACCGACGCCGACCGGGTCCGCCCGCTCGACGTGGACGATCCGGCGTACGTCATCTACACCTCGGGCTCCACCGGCACTCCCAAGGGCGTCGTCGTCACCCACCGAGGGCTCGCCGCGTTCTCCGCCGCCGAAGCCGTCCACTACCGAGTGGCTCCGCAGGACCGGGTCCTGGCCTTCGCGACTCCCAGCTTCGACGCCTCCGTGCTGGAGCTGTGCATGTCCTTGCCGCACGGTGCCCGGCTGGTCGTGCCGCCGCCGGGTCCGCTGCTCGGCGCCCAGCTCGCCGAAGTGCTGAGGACCGGCCGCGTCACCCACACGCTGCTGCCGCCGGCCGCGCTCGCGACCGTACCCCGCGAGACTCCCGGCACCCTGCCGGACCTGAAGACACTGATCGTCGGTGCCGACGCGTGCGGTGCCGACCTGGTGGCCCGCTGGGCACCGCACCACCGTATGGTCAACTCCTACGGACCCACCGAGGCCACCGTCGTCGCCACCTGGTCCGCACCCCTGGAACCGGACGGCGCGGCGCCGCCCATCGGCCGCCCGCTGCCCGCCACCGGCGCCTACGTCCTCGACGCCCGCCTGCGCCCGGTTCCCAAGGGCGTCATCGGTGAACTGTGGCTCAGCGGACCGGCACTGGCGCGCGGCTACCTCGGTCGGCCCGGCCTGACCGCGGCACGCTTCACCGCCGACCCGTTCGGGCCGCCCGGCACCCGCATGTACCGCACCGGTGACCTGGTGCGCCGCGACTCCCGCGGCGAACTGCACTACCTGGGGCGCGTCGACCACCAGCTCAAGCTGCGCGGCCACCGCATCGAGGCGGGCGAGGTGGAGGCGACCCTGGTGCGCCATCCCGCCGTGCTGGACGCGGTGGTGACCGTACGGGAGGACGAGCCGGGCCCGCCGCGCCTGGTCGCCCACCTGCTCGCGGCTCCCGGCACCGAACCGCCCCCGGACGCCGAGCTGCGGGCCCTGACCGCCCGTTCGCTGCCCGGCCACATGGTCCCCTCGGCGTTCATGGTCCTGGACCGCTTCCCGCTCACCGAGAACGGCAAGACCGACCGCACCGCCCTGCCCGCCCCGGCCGTCGCCGAGGACGCGGAACAGCCCGAGCGGAGGGCCCCCCGCACGCCCACCGAGGAGGCGCTGGCGGCCATCTGGGAGGAGATCCTGCGGACCGCCGTGGGCGCCGAGGACGACTACTTCCTGCTGGGCGGCGACTCCATGCGGGCCCTGCTCATCGCCTCCCGCGCGGGCGACGCGTTCGGCGTCACGCTCACCCCGCGCGACGTCCTGGTCTCCCGCACCGTCGCCGCCCTCGCGGAGCTGGTGGAGGAGCAGGTGCTGAGCGAACTCGAAGACGCCGCGTACGGCGGCCACGACCACGACGAACGGTGAGGATCCGACGACCATGACGTCTTCGCACCCCGCGAACCCCTCCGGTTCCCCGCAGCCCTCCAGGCGGGACCGGGCCCAGGCGCTGCCCGAGGAGATGCGGGAGGCTCTGCGCCGACGCCTGGCCGGACGGGCCGGTGCCCTCCCAGGGGCGGCGCGCGGGATCCCGCGCGCCGACCGCGACCGTCCGTTGCCGCTCTCCTTCGCCCAGCAGCGCCTGTGGTTCCTGGACCGGCTGCACCCCGGCGACGCCCGCTACAACAGCGCCGTCGCACTGCGGCTCACCGGCGAGCTGGACCGGGCGGCGCTGGAGGCCGCCCTTACCACCGTCGTGGGCCGCCACGAGGCGCTGCGCACCACCTTCGACGAGGCCGACGGACGGCCCGTGCAGTCCGTGCGCCCGGCCGGACCGGTGCCGCTGACCGTGCTGGAACCGGACGACGTCGACGCCGCCCTGCTCAGCGAGTACTCCCGCCCCTTCGACCTGCGCCAGGGCCCCCTGGTGCGCGCGGTGCTGCTGCGGGAGCCGGCGACCTCCCACGTGCTGCTGCTGACGGCACATCACATCGTCACGGACGGCTGGTCGATGAGCATCGTCCTGGACGAACTGTGCACCGCCTACGACGCCCTCGCCCGGGGCGCCGCACCCGATCTGCCGCCGGTGCCCGCGCAGTACCCGGACTTCGCGGTGTGGCAGCGCGAGCAGCTGTCCGGCACCCGACTGGAGCGCCATCTCGCCCACTGGGGGGAACAGTTGGCGAACGCCGTGGCACCCGAACTGCCGCTGGACGGGCCGCGGCGCGGCGAGGAGGCCGGGGCCGGCGCCGTCCACACCTTCACGGTCCCCGCCTCGCTCACCGCCCGGCTGCGCGACCTCGCGAGAGAACAGCACACCACCCTCTTCACGGCCCTCGTCGCCGGCACCCAGGCCCTGCTGGCCCGCTGGTCCGGCCAGGACGACATCAGCGTCGGCTCCCTGACCCCCGGCCGGTCCCGCACCGAGCTGGAGCGGGCCGTCGGCTTCTTCGTCAACACGGTCGTGCTGCGCACCCCGGTGCCGGCCTCCGGCTCCTTCCGCGACCTGCTGACGCGGGCGGCCGCAACCGTCAACGACGCCTTCGCACACGGCGACACGCCCTTCGAGCGGATCGTGGAGGTGGCCGGCGCACCCCGCGAGGCGGGCCGCAACCCGCTGTTCGACGTGATGGTCCTGCTCCATCCCGACCCGCCCGCCGCCACCGCCCCGCACGGGCTCGCCACCGCGCCGGTCGCCGTGCCCCGGCAGACGGCCACCTTCGATCTGAGCGTCGAGTTCGTCCCCGACGGCGACGGCCTGACCGGCCTGCTGGAGTACCGCACCGACCTGTTCGGCCCGGCGACGGCCGCGCGCATGGCCGGGCAGCTGCTGCGACTGCTGGAGAGCGCCGCCGGAGAACCGGACCGGCCGCTCGGCACCCTGCCCCTGCTCTGCGAACGGGAGGCCCGGCAGGTCACGCGCGACTGGAACGCCACCGCGCGGCCGGTCGGGGACACCACCTGGCCCGATCTCTTCGAGCGCCGGGCGGCCCTGACACCCGACGCGCTCGCCCTGGTCGCCGGCCGTGAACGCCTCGACTACGCCACGCTCAACGCCCGCGCCAACCGGCTCGCCCACCACCTCATCGCCCGCGGCGCCGGTCCCGAACGGCTCGTCGCACTGCGGCTGCCACGCACCGCCGACATGATCGTCGCGATGCTCGCCGTCTGGAAGTCCGGCGCCGGCCATCTGCCCCTGGACCCGGCCCTGCCCGAGGAACGCGTCCGCCATCTCCTGCAGGACGCCCGTCCGGCCCTCGTCCTGGACGAGGCCGCACTGCGGGACATACCCGCCGAGGGCCCGGACGGCGACCCCACGGACGCCGACCGCCGCGCCCCGCTGCACCCGCGGAACACCGCGTACGTCATCTTCACCTCTGGCTCCAGCGGCCGTCCCAAGGGCGTCGCCGTCGAGCACCGCTCGGCCGTCAACCTGCTGGCCGCCCACCGCACCGGGTTCGTCGCCGACGCGGGCGGCGGCCCGCTGCGGGTCGCGCTCACCGCGTCCTTCTCCTTCGACACCTCCCTCGAGGGCGTGCTGCTGATGGCCGACGGCCACCCGCTGCACCTCGTGGACGAGACGACCCGGACGGACCCGGCCGCCCTGGTCGAGTACGTCGTGGAGCACCGCGTCGACTTCCTCGACGTGACCCCCTCCTATCTGCGGCAGCTGCTGCCCGCCGGGCTCCTCGCCGACCCCCGCCACCACCCGCGGGTGCTGATGCTCGGCGGAGAGGCGGCCGGCCCGGCGCTCTGGCGCGAACTGGCCGCACACCCCGGCGTGGCCGCGTACAACTTCTACGGTCCCACCGAGTGCACGGTGGACGCGCTGTCCTGCCGCATCGAGGGCGAGAGCCGTCCGCTGGTGGGCCGCCCCCTGCCCAACGTACGGGCCTACGTCCTCGACGACCGGCTCCGGCCGGTGCCGCCCGGTGTCGGCGGCGAGCTGTACCTGGCCGGCGAGCAGCTGGCCCGGGGCTACACCCACCGGCCGGCCCTGACCGCGGCCCGCTTCCTGCCGGACCCCTACGGGCCGCCCGGCACCCGCATGTACCGCACCGGCGACCTGGCCCGCTGGACGGCGGACGGCCGCATCGACTACCTCGGACGCGCGGACGACCAGGTCAAGGTGCGCGGCCACCGCATCGAGCCCGGGGAGATCGAGGCGGCCCTGCTCGACCTGCCCGGGGTCGGGGCGGCCGCGGTCGCCGCCGTACCGGACCGGCACGGTCACACGCGCCTGGCCGCCTACGTGGTCCCGGCGCCCGGCGCGTCCCGGCCCGCCCCGGCCGACCTGCGGGCGGGCCTGCGGTCCGTCCTGCCCGACCACATGGTGCCCTCCTCCTTCACCGCGCTCGACACGCTGCCGCTGACCACCAGTGGCAAACTGGACCGCCGCGCCCTGCCCGCCCCGGACTTCGAAGGCGCCGAGCGTGAAAACGAGTTCGTCGCCCCGCGCACCCCCGCCGAGAAGACCCTGGCCGGCATCTGGGCCGAGGTGCTGGGCGTGACCAGGGTGGGTGTCACCGACAACTTCTTCGAGCTCGGCGGCGACTCGATCCTGAGCATCCAGGCTGTCTCGCGCGCCCGCGCCGCCGGGCTGCACCTCGCCTCCCAGGACGTCTTCCGCCATCAGACGATCGCCGACCTGGCCGCGGCGTCGGCCCGCCGCACCACCCCCGTACCCGCGCCCCGGCGACCGTACGACGACGGGCCCGCACCCCTGACGCCCGTCCAGGAGTGGTTCCTCGCCACACACGGCCCGCTGAGGCACTTCAGCATGTCGATGCTGCTCGACCTGCCCCGCGACCTCGACGAACGAGCGCTGGAACGGGCGCTGCAGGCCGTCGTCGCCGGGCACCCGGCGCTGCGCACCCGGTTCACCCGCACCGAGGACTCCTGGCGACAGCAGCCGGCCGCGGCGACCGCCACCGGACTGCTGACCCGGACCGTCCCGGACGCCACGCCCGCCGAGGCCGCCGACGCCGCGCGCGCGGCCCTGGACCCGGCCACGGGGGCTTTGCTGCGCGCCGTCCTGCTGCCCCGGGCCGACCGGCCCCGACTGTTCCTGACGGCCCATCACCTCGCCGTCGACAGTGTGTCCTGGCGTGTGCTGCTCACCGACCTGAAACGCGCCTACCGGCAGATCGCGGCCGGCGAGGACCCGCGACTGGAGCCCGAGCAGACCCCGTTCACGGACTGGTCGCGCGGGCTGGCCGAGCGGGTACGGGCCGGCGAGCTGGACGACGACCTGCCGTACTGGACGGCCGAGGCCGCACGGCCACGCACCCCGCTGCCCGTGGACCTGCCCGGCACCCCGCTCGCCGGAACGGTGCGCACCGTGCGCACCCGCGTCGACCGCGCCGTCACCGAGGCCCTGCTGCGCCGGGTGCCGGGCGTGTACCGCACCCAGGTGAACGACGTGCTGCTGAGCGCGCTGAGCCGGGTGCTGGCCGACTGGACGGGCACCGAGCGGGTGACCGTCGCCCTGGAGGGCCACGGCCGCGAGGAGGACCTGGTCGCGGGCGCCGATCTGTCCCGGACGGTCGGCTGGTTCACCACCCAGTACCCGGTCACCCTCACCCCGGCGGAACCGGCCGACTGGGGCGCCACCCTCAAGGCCGTCAAGGAGCAGCTGCGGGCCGTGCCCCGCCGCGGCCTCGGCCACCAGGCCCTGGCCCACCTCGGCTCACCCCGGCCCGAGGTCCGCGCCCTGCGCGACCTGCCGCTGCCCGGCGTCTGCTTCACCTACCACGGGCAGTGGGAGACCTCCGCCGACCGGGACTTCGCACCCACCGCCGACGTACCCGGCCGGGACACGGACCCCGGTGAACCGCTGGACCACCTGCTGGACGTCTCCGCCGCGGTGACCGACGGCGAACTGGAGATCACCTGGCACTACAGCGACCAGGTGCACCGGCCGGAGACGGTGCGCTCGCTCGCCGACGCCATGGTCCGGGCGCTCACCGCCGTCACCGAGCACTGCGCCCGCCCGGACGCCGGCGGCCGTACGCCCTCCGACTTCCCGCTGGCCAGGCTGGACCAGGCGGCGCTGGACCGTCTCGTCGGCGACGGACGGGACGTGGAGGACCTGCTGCCGCTCACCCCGCTCCAGGAGGGCATGCTCTTCCACCGCCTGGTCGGGGGACCGGACGACGTGTACGTCGACCAGGCCGCGCTCCTGCTCGAGGGCGTCACCGACCCGGACGCACTGGCCGTGGCCTGGCAGCGGGTCGCCGACCGCACCCCCGCCCTGCGCACCTCGGTGGTGTGGGAGGACGTGCCCGCGCCCCTCCAGATCGTCCGCCGGAAAGTGCGGCTCCCCGTCGAGCAGGTGGACTGGCGCGCAGTGCCACCCGAGGAACGGGCGGAGCGGCTCGGGCGGCTGCGCGCCGACGACCTCGCGCGCGGCCTGGACCTCGGCACCGCGCCGCTGATGCGGCTCACCCTCGTCCGCCTGCCCGACGCCCGCGTGCACCTGCTGTGGACCTCGCACCACCTGGTCCTCGACGGCTGGAGCCTGGCCCAGGTGCTCACCGAGGTCTTCGAGGAGTACGCCGCGCTCACCTCCGGCACCGTGTCGCGGCCCGTGGTGCGACGGCCCTTCGGCGACTACGTCCGCTGGCTGGCCGGCCAGGACACCGCCGGCGCCCGCGCGTACTGGCGCCGCGTCCTCGACGGCTTCGCCACGCCCACCCCGCTGCCCGCCGACCGGGTCCGCCGGCTCGGACACGAGAGCCGCTCGGCCGGTGTGCACGCGGCGGCACTGCCGGAGCAGGTGTCCGCGCGGCTCGCCCGCACCGCCCGGACCGCCGGGCTGACGCTCGGCACCGTGGTGCAGGGCGCCTGGGCACTGCTGCTGTCGCGGTACAGCGCCGAGCCGGACGTGCTGTTCGGGACCACGGTCTCCGGCCGTCCCGACGACCTGCCCGGCGTGGAATCGATGGTCGGCATGTTCATCAACACCCTGCCGACGCGCGTCCGGGTGGACGGCCGCCGCAACGCCACAGCCTGGCTGCGCGAGTTGCAGGAGGCACAGGCGCAGGCGCGCCGGTTCGCCGCCGTGTCGCTCGCCGAGCTGACCGGGCTGAGCGACGTGCCCGCCGGAACAGCGCTGTTCGACAGCATGGTCGCCTTCGAGAACTACCCCTTCGACGAGGCGGGCGCCGCCGGCTCGGGCATCCGCCTGGCCGAGGTCTCCTCGACGGATGCCACCAACTACCCGCTCGTGCTGCGGGCCCACCAGGGTGAACGCCTCGGCTTCGACCTCGCCTTCGACCCCGGGCTGTTCGACCCCGCCACCGTACGCACCCTGGCGCACCGGCTGTGCCTGCTGCTGACCGGCCTGGCCGACGACCCGGACCGCCCGCTCGCCCACCTGCCCTGGACCACCGCCGACGAGGACCGGCACATGCTGCGGGACTGGAACGGCACCGAGCGGGGCCGCCCGGCCGGCACCCTGGTCGACCTCTTCGAGGCACAAGCCGCCCGCACCCCGCACGCCGAGGCCGTCACCTGCGGCGACGACCGTCTCGACTACGCCGGCCTGGACGCCCGGGCCGGCCGGCTGGCCCACCGGCTCACCGAACTGGGCGCCGGACGCGAGCGGTTCGTGGCCCTCGCGCTGCCCCGCTCCACCGACCTGGTCGTGGCCGTCCTCGCCGTCCTGAAGACCGGCGCCGCCTACCTGCCGATCGACCCGAGGCTGCCCGCCGAACGCGTCGCCCGTCTGATCGCCGACGCGGCGCCGGTCGCGCTGGTGACCACCTCCGACGCCGTGCCCGCCACGACCGTGCCGCTGTTGCGTCTGGACGACCCCGACGTGCGCGCCGACCTCGCCCGGCGCCCGGGCGGCCCCCCGGCGGACCCCGCCCGCCGCCCGCTGCCCGAGAACGCCGCCTACGCCATCTACACCTCCGGCTCCACCGGCCGTCCCAAGGGCGTCGTCGTTCCGCACGCCAACGTGGTCCGGCTGTTCACACGCACCGCGCACTGGTTCGGCTTCGGCGCCGACGACGTGTGGCCGCTGTTCCACTCCTATGCCTTCGACTTCTCGGTGTGGGAGCTGTGGGGACCGCTGCTGCACGGCGGCCGGCTCGTCGTCGTCCCCGGCGACACCGCCCGCTCCCCGGAGGACTTCCTGCGCCTGCTCGCCGACGAGCGGGTCACCGTCCTCAACCAGACGCCGTCCGCGTTCTACCCGCTGATCCGTGCCGACGCCGAACACCCGGACACCGGTGACCGGTTGGCCCTGCGCACCGTGATCTTCGGTGGCGAGGCCCTGGACGTGTCCCGGCTCGCCCCCTGGTACGACCGCCACCCGGACACCGCACCCCGTCTGGTGAACATGTACGGCATCACCGAGACCACCGTGCACGTCACCCACGCCCCGCTGGACCGCGCCACCACCCGCACCGGCGGCTCCGGTCCCCTCGGCGCAGGCATTCCCGACCTGCGCGTCTACGTCCTCGACGACGCTCTCAGGCCCGTACCGCCCGGCGCCGTGGGCGAGATGTACGTGGCGGGGGAGGGTCTGGCGCGCGGATACCTGGGCCGGCCCGGCCTGACCGCCGGCCGCTTCCTCGCCGACCCGTACGGGCCGCCCGGCACCCGCATGTACCGCAGCGGCGACCGGGCCCGCCGGCGGGCCGACGGCACCCTGGAGTACCTGGGCCGGGCCGACCAGCAGCTGAAGGTCCGCGGCTACCGCATCGAGCCCGGCGAGATCGAGGCCGCCCTGCACACCCACCCGGGCGTGGGTGCCGCCACCGTCGGTGTGCACGAGGACTCCTCGGGCACCCGGCGCCTGGTGGCCCACGTCGTCGGCACCGGCACCGGCGAGCGCGCCACGCCGCCCCCGACCGCGGCCGAACTCCGTTCGCACCTGGAGCGGTTGCTGCCCGCGCACATGGTGCCCGCCGCCTACGTGCCGATGCCGGCGCTGCCGCTCACCGCCAACGGCAAGCTGGACCGGCGGGCCCTGCCGGCGCCGGGCCCCGACGGGTTCGCCACCGGTGGCCGGCGCACCGCGCCGCGCACCCGCGCCGAACGCCTCGTCGCCGCCGCGTGGGCGGACGTCCTGGACACCCACGAGATGGGTGCCGGGGACAGCTTCTTCGCCCTCGGCGGGGACTCCCTGCTCGCCGTGCGGGTGGCCTCCCGGCTGCGCGCCGCCTTCGGCCGGCACGTCTCGCCGCGGCTGCTGTTCGCCCACCCCGTCCTGGCGGACCTCGCGGCGGCCCTCGGCGACCCGCCCGCCGAACCCGCCGCCCGGGAGGACGTCGTCCCGGCCACCGGCACGGACACGCCGGCCCCGCTGTCGTACGCCCAGCAACGCCTGTGGTTCCTCGACCGGTTCGAGCCGGGCACCACCGAGTACACGACCCTGTCCGTGCTGCGCCTGCGAGGCCCGCTCGACGTGCCCGCCCTGCGGACGGCACTGGACGGTCTGGTCGCCCGGCACGAGTCCCTGCGCACGACGTTCGCCGAACGCGACGGACAGGCGCGGCAGATCGTCCACCCCCCGACCCCGGTGGACCTCCCCGTGACGGAGACGGCCGGCCGCGCCGGCCTGGACGCCCTCCTGGACCGCGAGGCCGCCACGCCCTTCGACCTGGCCGCCGGCCCCCTGCTGCGTGCCCGCCTGGCCCGCCTCGCCCCCGAGGAGCACGTCCTCGTCCTGGCCCTGCACCACATCGTCACCGACGGCTGGTCCCTGGGCGTGCTGGGCCGCGACCTGGGCGAACTGTACACGGCGGCCCGCGAGCACCGTGCACCGGAGCTGCCCGCCCTGCCCGTCCGCTACGCCGACCACGCCGCCTGGCAGCGCACGCGCACCGAGCGCGCCGAGGCCGACCTCGCGCACTGGCGACGGGTGCTGGAAGGAGTCACCCCGCTTCAGCTGCCCACCGACCGGCCCCGACCGGCCGTCCGCACCCGCGAGGGCGCCCTGGTCACCTTCACCCTGGCCCCGGCGCTCACCGCCCGGCTGGCCGAGCGGGGCCGGGAGGCCGGCGCAACCCTCTACATGACCCTGGTGGCCGCCTGCCAGCTGCTGCTCGCCCGCTGGGCCGGCCAGGAGGACCTGACCGTCGGTACGGTCACCGCCGGCCGGGAGCGACCCGAACTGCACGACATCGTCGGCATGTTCGTCAACACGTTGGTGCTGCGCTCCCGGGTGCGTCCCGACCTGTCGTTCCGTGAGCTGCTGGCGCAGGTGCGCGAAACCGTCCTGGACGCCTTCGCGCACCAGGAGGTGCCCTTCGAGCGGGTGGTGGACGCCCTCCAGCCGGCGCGGGACACCAGCCGGACCCCGCTGTTCCAGGTGATGGTGGCGCTGCACAACCTGGGCGCCGAGGTACCCCGCCTGCCCGGCCTGGAGGTGGAGCCGGTGACCCCGCCGGTCCGCAACGCCACCTTCGACCTCGCCTTCGACTTCGTCGAACGGGACGGCGGCCTCACCGCCCACCTGGAGTACAGCACCGGCCTGTTCGACGCGGAGACCGCCGGGCGCCTGGCGGCCCGGCTGCGGATCCTGCCGGAGGGCGTGGCCGAGGATCCGGAACGCGCCGTAGGCGACCTGCCGCTGATGACCGACGCCGAACGCCGGCAGGTGCTCCGGCGGGGCGAGGGCCCGAGACTGCCCCGTCCGGACCTCACCTTCCCCGCCCTGTTCGAGACGCAGGCCGCGCGCACCCCGCACGACACCGCCCTCGTCGCCCGCGACGCCACCCTCGACTTCACCGCGCTGAACGAACGGGCCAACCGGCTCGCCCACCACCTCGTGGAGCTCGGTGCCGGACCGGAACGCGTGGTCGCGGTGCGGCTGCCACGCACCTGCGACCTCGTGACAGCGCTGCTCGCGGTCCTCAAGTCGGGCGCGACCCTGCTCTGCCTCGACCCGGAACTCCCGGCCGCGCGGGTCGAGTTCCTGTTCGAGGACGCCCGGCCGCACACCGTGCTGACCGACCTGGGCGCGGTCCCCTGGGACCGGCTGCCGGCCCACGACCCCACCGACGCCGACCGCGTCCGCCCGCTGCTGCCGGCGCACACGGCCTACATCGTCTACACCTCCGGCTCCACCGGCCGCCCCAAGGGCGTCGCCGTCGAGCACCGCCAACTGGTCAACCTCTGCCTCGACCACCGCGACCACCTGCTCGCACCGCACACCGGCGACGGACGCCGGCTGCGGGCCGCGCTGAGCGCGTCCTTCTCCTTCGACACATCCTGGGAGGGGCCGCTGCTGCTCGCCCTCGGCCACGAGGTGCATCTCGTCGGCGAGGACGTACGCCTGGACCCGGAGGCGTTCTGCGCCCAGGTCGCCGAACACCGCCTGGACCTGGTGAACGTCACGCCGTCCTTCCTGCGGGAACTCACCTCCGCCGGCCTGCTCGCGCCCGGTCGGCACCACCCGGGCCTGCTGCTCGTCGGCGGCGAGGCCGTCCCGCCCGCGACCTGGCGTGAACTGGCGGCGGTCCACCGGGTCCTGGGGATCACCGCCTACAACATGTACGGCCCGACCGAGTGCACGGTCGACGCCGTCTACGGCCGGCCGGCCGACCACCCCGACGCCCCCGTCATCGGCCGCCCCGGCGGCAACCTGCGGGCCTACGTCCTCGACGGCGCCCTGCGCCCGGTGCCGCCCGGCGTGCCCGGCGAGCTGTACCTGGCCGGCGACCAGGTGGCCCGCGGCTATCCGAACCGCCCGGGCCTGACCGCCGCCCGCTTCCCGGCCGACCCGTTCGGCGCGCCGGGGGAGCGGATGTACCGCACCGGCGACCGGGGCCGCTGGGACCGGGACGGGCTGCTCGAGTTCCTCGGCCGCGCCGACGACCAGGTCAAGATCCGGGGCTTTCGCATCGAGCCCGGCGAGGTGGAGGCCGCGCTCCTCGCGCACCCGGACGTGGCGGACGCCGCCGTGGCCGCGCGCGAGCACGCGGGCCGTACGATGCTCGTCGGGTACGTGGTGCCGGCGGGCGAGCGCGTCCCGGCCGGGGACGAGCTGCGCGTCGCGCTGCGCCGCACCCTGCCCGACCACATGGTTCCCGCCGCCTTCGTCCCGCTCGCCCGCATCCCGCGCACCACCAGCGGCAAGACCGACCGGCGCGCGCTGCCCGCCCCGCCCGACGGGCCCGACACCGCCACCCCGTACGTCGCCCCCCGGCCCGGCACCGAGGAACGCCTCGCCGCGATCTGGGCCGAGGTGCTCGGTGTCGAACGGGTGGGTGCACGGGACAACTTCTTCTCGCTCGGCGGCGACTCCATCCTCAGCATCCAGATCGTCGCCCGCGCCCGTCAGGCCGGCCTCGGCCTCACCACCAAGGACGTCTTCCGGCACCAGACCGTGGCCGAACTCGCGTCGGCCGCGGGCCGGCCGGAGCCGGCCCTCACAGCCGAGGACGACCTCCCGCCCGCCGAGGCCCCGCTCACCCCCATCCAGCACTGGTTCCTGGACGGCCGCGACCCCGCCGGGCCCCTCCGCTTCACCATGACCCAGCGGCTGGAACTGGCCCCGGGCACCGACCCGTCCGCACTGGGCCGGGCGGTGGACGCCGTCGTACGCCGTCACGCGGCCCTGCGCACGAGGTTCCGCCACACGGGCGCCGGGTGGCTCCAGGAGGTGCTGGACGAGGCGCCGGATCCCGTCCTCACCCGGTACGACGCGACCGGGCTCGACGGCACCGCACGGGAGGCGGAGGCACAGCGACTGACCCTGGAGGCGCAGGCCGCGCTCGATCCCACCGCCGGCCGGGTCGTCCGCGTCCTGCTCCTGGACCCCGGCCCGGACGCGCCCGCCCAACTCGTCGTCACCGCCCACCACCTGGTGATCGACGGCGTGTCCTGGCGCATCCTGCTGGCGGACCTGCGGGCCGGGTACCGGGCGGCAGCGGCCGGACAGCCGGTCGAACTGCCGCCCGCCGGCACCTCCCACGGCCGCTGGGCCGAGCGGCTCGCCGCGCACACGCGGGCCGGCGCCCTGGACGGCGACCTGCCGTACTGGACACGGATCTGCGCGGCCGAGGCCGCGGCGCCACCCGCCGGACGGCCCGGGCGCAACACCCACGGCGCCGCCGCCACCGTCACCGTGGCGCTGGACGCGGAGACGACCGGCGCCCTGCTCCGGCAGGTACCCGAGGCCTACCGCACCCGGGTCAACGACGTCCTTCTCAGCGCCCTGGGCCGCACCCTGGCCCGCTGGTGCGGCGGTGACACCGTGCTGCTCGGCGTGGAGGGCCACGGCCGTGAGGACCTCTTCGCGGACCTGGACCTGTCGCGGACGGTGGGCTGGTTCACCGCCGAGTTCCCCCTCGCCCTGCGCGTGGACCCGGCGGCCGGCTGGCACGACACGCTGCGCTCGGTCAAGGAACAACTGCGCGAGATCCCGCTGCACGGCCTGAGCTACGGCGCCCTGCGCCACCTCGTGCCCGGCAGCCCGCTGATCGGCACCCCGGTCCCGCAGGTGGGCTTCAACTACCACGGACAGTGGGACGCCGACGGCGGTGACGGCCTCTACCGGGCGGCCCTGCCCCCGTCCGGCCGTGACACCGGCCCCGACGAGCCCCGCGCCCATCTGCTGGACGTCACCGGCGTGGTCCAGCACGGGCGGCTCGAACTGGGCTGGACCTACCCGTCCGAGATCTACGACCAGGACACCGTCCGCGGCCTGGCCGAGGAGACCCTCGCGGCCCTGCGTGACATCGTGGCGCACTGCGTCCGCCCCGGCGCCGGCGGCCGGACGCCGTCCGACTTCCCCCTGGCCGGCCTCGCCCAGGACGTGCTGGACGCGCTCGTCGGAGACGGCCGGGACGTCGAGGACGTCCTGCCGCTCACCCCGCTCCAGTCCGGCATGCTCTTCCACGGGCTCGTCGACACCGAGGGCGCCTACTTCGACCGGACCGCCGTACGGCTGTCCGGGGTGGCCGACCCGCGCGCCTTCGCCGAGGCCTGGCAGCAGGTCGCCGACCGCACCCCCGCGCTGCGCACCAGCGTGCACTGGGCAGGCCTGCCGCATCCGGTCCAGGTGGTCCACCGGCGGGCCGAGCTGCCCGTCACCCACCTCGACTGGCGCCACCTGGACGCCGCGCAACAGGAGCGCGAGACCGAACGGCTGCTCGACGCCGACCGCGCCGCCGGCCTCGGCCTCACCACCGCACCGCTCACCCGCCTCACCCTGGCCGCCCTGCCCGGCGACGAGGTGCTGCTGCTGTGGTCCACCCACCACATCGCGCTCGACGGCTGGAGCACCGGCCGGCTGCTCACCGAGGTGTGCGAGCGGTACGCGGCGCTCACCGGCGGCCCGGGCACCGCACCTGCGGCGCGGCGCCCGTTCGCCGACTTCCTGCGCTGGCTGCGCGAGCAGGACGAGACGGCCGCCGAACGGCACTGGGCGAACTCCCTCGCCGGCTTCACCGCCCGCACCCCGCTGCCGTACGACCGCACGCCCACCGAGGCGCATCGCGCCCGCTCCGCCGCGGCCGTCCATCACGCACTCGACGTGGAGGTGTCGCGACGGCTGAGGGAGAGCGCCGCCCGCGCCCGGCTCACCGTCAACACCGTGGTCGAGGGCGCCTGGGCACTGCTGCTGGCCCGCTCCTCGGGTCGTGAGGACGTGGTCTTCGGCACCACGGTCTCCGGCCGCCCGGCCGAACTGCCCGGTGTGGAGGACATGATCGGCATGTTCATCAACACCGTGCCGACCCGGGTCGGCGTCCCCGAGGGCGCTGTCCTGCCGTGGCTGCGCGACCTGCAGGAGCGGCAGACCGACGCGCGGCGCTTCCACTTCCTCGCGCTGTCCCGGATCCACGCCGTGTCCGAAGTGCCTCCCGGTGAGGCCCTGTTCGACAGCATGGTGGTGTTCGAGAACTACCCGGTCGACGAGGCGGCCACGGCCCGCACCGGCGTTCAGGTGACTCACGTACGCGCCGACGACGCCACCACCTTCCCGTGGTGCCTGCGCGCCCACCTCACCGAACGCCTCGGTTTCGACCTGGCCTACGATCCCGCGCTGTTCGACCGCGACACGGCGGAGCGCGCCGCGGGCCGCCTGGCCGTCCTGCTCACCGCCCTCGCCGACGGCCTCGACGGCACCGTGAGCGGCCTCGACCCGCTCACCCCGGCCGACCGAGGGCTGCTGGCGTCCTGGAACACCACCGCCCGTCCGGCGGACCCGCGCAGCCCGGTGGACCTGTTCGCCGAACAGGCCCGCCGCACCCCGGATGCGGACGCGGTGCGCGACGGCGGCCGCGGGCTCACCTTCCGCGAGCTGGCCGGCTGGGCCGGGCGGCTCGCAGCCCGGCTGCGGGCCGACGGCCTTGCCCCTGAGGACCGCGTGGCCCTGCTGATGGACCGCTCGGCCGAACTCGTCGTCGCCCAGCTCGCCGTGCTCATGGCAGGCGGCGCGTACGTGCCCGTCGACATGCGGGCCCCCGAGGAACGCCGGACGGCGCTGCTCGCTCAGGCGGGCGTGACCGTGCGGCTCACCCCGGCAGAGGTCAGCGCCGCGCGCGCCGACGGAACGAACGGCGTCACGCCGCCGACCGGCCCGGCCGGCGCCTTCGCGGAGGAACCGCGCCCACGGGCCGCCCGCGAGGCCGGCGCCTCGGACCGGCCGCATCCGCCCACCGCCCCGGCACCGGACGCGTCGGGCGACCCGTCCCCCTCCGAGGCCACCGACCCCGCCACGGGGAGCCGTGCGTCCGCCCAGGGCCCCAAAGCCGGCGCCGCGGGCGAGCCGCTGCCGGCCGACCCCGACCGGCTGGCGTACGTGATGTTCACCTCCGGCTCCACCGGCCGGCCCAAGGCGGTGGCGGTACGGCATCGCGACGTGGCGGCGCTGGCCACCGACAGCCGCTTCGCCGGCGGGACGTGCGCACGGGTGCTGCTCCACTCGCCGTCGGCGTTCGACGCCGCCACCTTCGAGGTGTGGGCGCCGCTCCTCACCGGCGGCTGCGTGGTCGTGGCGCCCGCCGGGAGCGTGGACGCGGCCCTGGTGCGGCGGCTGACCGACGAGGAGGGGCTGACGGCGCTGTGGCTGACGGCGGGGCTCTTCCGGCTGCTCGCGCAGGACGCGCCGGACTGCTTCCGGCGGCTGAGGCAGGTGTGGACCGGCGGCGACGTCGTCCCCGCCCCGGCCGTACGCCGGGTACTGGCCGCCTGCCCGGGACTGACCGTGGTGGACGGCTACGGACCGACGGAGACCACCACCTTCGCCACCTCCTTCCCGCTCGCGGACGCGACGGCGGTGCCGGACACCGTGCCCATCGGCCACCCGCTGGACGACCTGCGGATCCACGTCCTCGACGCCCGGCTGCGGCCCGTACCCCCGGGCTGCGCGGGTGAACTGTTCGTCGCAGGCGAGGGCGTGGCCCGCGGCTACCTGGGCCGTCCCGGCGACACCGCCGGCCGCTTCCTCGCCGACCCCGTCGGCCCGCCCGGCAGCCGCATGTACCGCACCGGCGACCTGGTCCGGCGACGCCCCGACGGCACCGTCGAGTTCCTCGGCCGCGCCGACGACCAGGTGAAGATCCGCGGGTTCCGGGTGGAGCCCGGCGAGGCCGAGGCCGTGCTCGCCGCCCACCCGGACGTCCAGGACGTCGCCGTGCTGGCCCGCGAGGACCGGCCGGGCGCCAAGCGGCTGGTCGCCTACGTCGTCGGCCCGGCGGGCCAGGAGCCCGAGGAACTGCGCGCCTTCGCCGGCCGCACCCTGCCTGACTACCTCGTGCCGTCCGCATTCGTGCGGCTCGACGCCCTTCCGCTCAGCGGCAACGGCAAACTGGACCGGGCCGCCCTGCCCGCTCCGGAGGTCCTCGCGGGACACGAGCACGTCGAACCGCGCACCGAGGCCGAGCGCCGCACGGCAGAGATCTTCGCGGAGGTGCTCGGCGTCGAACCCCCCGGCGTGGAGGACGACTTCTTCCAGCTGGGCGGCGACTCGATCCTCAGCATCCGGCTGGCCTCCCGGCTGGCCGAGGCCTTCACCGCCGAGCTCACCCCCCGGGAGGTGTTCACCCACACCACGCCCGCCGCCCTGGCGAGGCTGCTCGCCGACCACGCGGGCACCGGCCGCCCGGCCATCGTCCCGGTCGCCCGCGACACGGCCGCCCCGATGTCCTACGCCCAGCAACGCCTGTGGTTCCTGGAGGAGTTCGCGCCCGGCGGCGCCGAGTACATCACCGCGCTCGCCCTGCGGCTGCACGGCACCCTGAACCCCGGTGCCCTCGGCGCCGCGCTCACCGCCCTGGTGGCCCGGCACGAGTCCCTGCGCACCACCTTCGACGGCGTCGACGGCCACGGCGTCCAGATCGTCCACCCGCCGCACGACGTGCCGCTGTCCTCACGGGACCTGTCCGGGCTGCCGGTCGCCGCACGCGAGCCGGCCCTGCGGCGGCTGCTCGCCGAAGAGCGCACCCGCCCCTTCGACCTGCGCGAGGGCCCCCTGCTGCGCGCCGGTCTGGTCCGGCTCGCCGACGACCAGCACGTCCTGACCCTCACCCTGCACCACATCGTCACCGACGGCTGGTCGACCTCGCTGCTGCTGGGCGACCTCGCTCACCTCTACCGTCATGAACTGGGCCTGGAAACGGATGAGTTGCCGTCGCTTCCCGTGCAGTACGCCGACTACGCCCACTGGCAGCGTACGACCGGCGGCGCAGGCGCGGACGAGCAACTCGCCTACTGGAAAAAGCGACTGGCCGACACCGAAACCCTGGAGCTGCCCGCCGACCGGCCCCGGCCGCCGGTGCGCACCAGCAGCGGTGCCACGGCCCGGCTGGTGCTGCCCGCCCGGACCGCCCGGCGCCTGACCCGACTGGCCCGGGACCGGGGCACGACCCTGTTCACCACGCTCGTCGCCGCCGCGCAGACCTATCTGGCCCGGCTCACCGGCGGGCAGGACATCGCCGTCGGCACCGTCACCTCCGGCCGCGACCGGCCCGAGACGCAGAACCTCGTCGGGTTCTTCGTCAACACCCTGGTGCTGCGCTCCCGGGTCGACGCCGAGCGGCCGTTCAGCGCGTTCCTCACCGACGTGCGGCAGACGGTGCTGGACGCCTTCGCCCACCAGGACGTGCCGTTCGAGCGGGTGGTGGACGAGGTCCAGCCGGTCCGCGACACCAGCCGCAGCCCGCTCTTCCAGGTCATGGTCGTCCTGCAGAACACACCCCGCACGGACCTCGATCTGCCGGGCCTGGAGATCACCGACGTCGAACCCGAGTCGCAACAGGCGGCGTTCGACCTCACTCTGGAGTTCGCGCAGACCCCGTCCGGAGCCCTGCACGGCCTGATCACCTACAACACCGACCTGTTCGACACGGCCACCGCCGAGCGGATGGCCGGTCAGCTCGGCACGCTGCTGGCCGCCGTCGCCGAGGATCCCGAGCGCCCGCTGGGTGCCCTTCCGCTGGCCTCCGAGGACGAACTGGAGATTCTCCTCGACCAGGGACGCGGCACCTTCCGACCCGTGCCCGAGACGACCCTGCCGGCCCTCTTCGAGCGGCAGGCGGCCCGCACTCCGGACGCGGTCGCGCTGATCGACGGCGACCGGCAGCTGACGTACGCGGAGCTGGACCGGGCCGCCAACCGGCTGGCCCACCGGCTGATCGGGGCGGGCGTCGGGCCGGAGCGGGTGGTGGCCCTGGCGCTGCCCCGCTCGGCGGAGACGGTGGTGGCCCAGCTCGCCGTCACCAAGGCCGGTGGCGCCTTCCTCCCGGTGGACCCGAACTACCCGCCGCAGCGCAGGGCGTTCATGATCCGCGACGCGCACGCCCACCTGGTGCTCGACGATCCCGCCGGGGCCTGGGCCGCCGAGGGGCCCGACACCGCGCCCACGGACGCCGACCGCACGAGCCCGCTCAGCTGCGGCCACCCCGCCTACGTCATCCACACCTCCGGCTCCACCGGCACGCCCAAGGGTGTGGTGGTGACCCACCGGGGCCTCGCCTCCTTCGCCGCGGCCGCGGCCGGGCAGTACGCGGCGGGCCCCGGCGACCGGGTGCTGCAGTTCGCCTCCCCCAGCTTCGACGCCTCTGTGCTGGAGCTGTGCGTCTCCCTGCTCAGCGGAGCCGCCCTGGTCACCGGTGAGGAAGGACCGCTGGTCGGCGAGCGGCTGGCCGAGGTGCTCGCCGAGCGACGGGTCAGCCACACACTGATCCCGCCCGCCGCACTGGCAACCGTGCCCCCCGACACCGCCGGCGCCCTGCCCGCGCTGCGCACGCTGATCGTCGGTGCCGAGGCCTGCCCGGCCGACCTGGTCGACACCTGGGCCCCCGGCCGACGGATGATCAACTCCTACGGGCCCACCGAGGCCACCGTGGTCGCCACCTGGACCGGCCCGCTGGCCCCCGGCACGGGTGCCCCGCCCATCGGCCGGCCCGCCGCCGGGGCCCGCGTGTACGTCCTCGACGCCGACCTGCGTCCCGTACCGGCCGGCGTGAGGGGAGAGTTGTACCTCGCGGGTCCCGGACTGGCTCGTGGCTACCTGGGTCGTCCGGGGCTGACCGCCGAGCGGTTCGTCGCCGACCCGTTCGGCGCGCCGGGGGAGCGGATGTACCGCACCGGGGACCTGGTGCGGTGGAGCGCCGACGGCCTGCTCCGGTTCGCCGGGCGCGCCGACGAGCAGGTCAAACTGCGCGGCTTCCGCATCGAACCGGGCGAGATCGAGGCCGCGTTGCGCCGCAGCCCCCTGGTGCGGGACGCGGCCGTCGCCGTACGCGCCGACGCGCCGAGGGAAGGGGCTCCCGCCGGACCCGTCCGGCTCGTGGCCTACGTCGTACCGGCCGACCCGGCCGCCGGCACAGTGCCCGTCGGCGAACTGCGCGAGTACCTGGCCGGGCTGCTGCCCCCGCACATGGTGCCGTCGGTCTTCGTGCCGCTCCCTCGGCTGCCGCTCACCCCGAACGGCAAGACGGACCGGCACGCCCTGCCCGCACCGGGGCCGGGCCAGGCGGCCGACGGCCGGCGTGTCCCTCCGCGCACCGACACCGAGCGGCGCATCGCCCGGATCTGGTCCGACGTGCTCGGCATCGAGGAGATCGGCGCCGAGGACAACTTCTTCGCCCTCGGCGGCGACTCCATCCTGACCATGCAGGTCGTGTCGCGGCTGCGCCGGGACGGCCTGCACGTGGCCACCCGCGACCTGTTCACCCACCAGACGGTCGCCGAACTCGCCGGCGTGGTGCGGACCGCGCCCCGGCGGACGCAGGACGGACCGGTGACCGGCGAGGTGCCCCTCACCCCGATCCAGCAGTGGTTCCTGACCACTCCGCGCGCCGCCCACCACCACTTCAACCAGTCCGCACTGCTCGAGCTCGACGGCGTCCCGGACCAGGGGGCACTGCGCGCGGCCCTCGACGCCCTGCTGGAGCACCACGACGCCCTGCGCATGCGGTTCAGCCGCTTCGAGGGCCCGGACGGCTGGCGGCAGTTCAACCCGCCGCCCGCCGAGCGGTACGACGTCCTCGTCCATCACGACCTGTCGGGCCTGCCCGCCGAGGAGGCCGACGCGGCCATGGAGAAGGCCGCCGACGACCTGCACACCGGATTCGACCTGTCCGAGGGGCCGAAACTCCGGGCGGCCCTGTTCACCGGCGACCCGGACCGGCCCGTGTTCCTCCTGCTCGTCGCTCACCACCTGGTCGTCGACGCCGTCTCCTGGCGCATCCTGCGCGACGACCTGGAGACCGCCTACCGGCTGGCACTGCACGGCGGGCCGGTCCGGCTGGGGGAGCGGAGCACCAGCTTCCGCGACTGGGCGCGCAGACTCGCGGCACACGTCGCCGACGGCGGACTCGACCACGAACTGCCGTACTGGCAGGAGGCGGTGCAGGCCGCGCCCGCCCCGGCGGAGTCGGCGCCGGCCGGCGAGGCGGCCGGGGCCGCCGTGGTGAGCGTGGAACTCGACGAGGAGGACACCGTCGCTCTGCTGCGTTCCGCGCCGACCGCCTACCGCACCCGGGTGAACGACGTGCTGCTCACCGCGCTCGCCCTGGCACTGGCCCGCTGGACCGGACGGGACCGGGTCCGCCTGGACCTGGAGGGCCACGGCCGGGAGGAACTGTTCGACGGGGTCGACCTCTCGCGCACCGTCGGCTGGTTCACCACCGTCCATCCGGTCGCCCTGCGGGTGCCCGGCCCCGAGGACCTCGGCCCCGACCGGGACTGGCGGTCCCTGGTGAAGTCGGTGCGCCGGCAGCTGCGCGCCGTACCGGGGGGCGGCATCGGCTTCGGCGCGCTGCGCGTCTTCGGCCCGCCCGAGGTCCGCGAGCGGCTCGGCCGCGCCGCGCACAGCCAGGTGGTCTTCAACTACCTCGGCCAGTGGGACGCCCGCCCCGAGACGGCGGACGGCGGCCTGGTGCGTGCCGAGCACGGCTCCTTCGGGCAGGACCACGACCCCAGGGACCCCGGATCGCATCCCCTGGAAGTGGTGGGCGCGGTGCAGCACGGCCGCCTCGCCTTCGGCTGGCACCACCGCCCGGGCATGCACGACACGGCGGCGGTACGCCGGGTGGCGGAGGAGTTCGCCACCGCACTGCGGCACATCGCCCGACACGCCCGGGGAGGCAGGTGACGGCCTTCCGCCCGCGGTACGCCCCACCGGGACACGCGACCCGGCGGGGCCCGCGCTCGCCCCGCGCCCCGACCACCCAGGACCCGCACCACACCCGACCGAGCCGGTGACAGCGACGAGAGAGGAACCAGACATGGACGAGAACACCCGCTACCAGGTGCTGCGCAACGACGAGGAGCAGTACTCCCTGTGGCCGGCCGACCTCGAGGTGCCCGCCGGCTGGCAGCCCGTCGGGAAGGAGGGCACCGAGGCCGAGTGCACCGCCTACGTCGACGAGGTCTGGACGGACATGCGCCCGCGGAGCCTGCGCGAACGCATGGAGAACGCCGGGTCCTGACCCCGGCGGCAGCGGCACCGCCCCACCGGTCGGCGCACCGGCCGGTGGGGTCCCTCGTTCCCCCACGTTCCGGCACCACGCCGTTCCGGCGCCCCACCGCCGTCGGCCCCCGCCCCGCATCCCTACCGAGGAGCAGCCGGTATGACACCCGTACTGCGTACCGAACGCGTGGAGTTCCTCCCCTACCGGCCCGAGGACGAAGACGCCTTCGTCGGCCTCCTGCGCAACGAGGAGGTGTGCCGCTGGATGGGCCAGGAACTCGTGCCCGAGCCCGACCTGCGCGCGCTGTTCCGCGCCATCCTCACGGACGTCTACCCGCAGCGCCGCTTCGACGTGTGGGGGCTGTGGCTGGCCGGTGCCTACGCGGGCCACGCGGAGGTGAAGAAGACCGGGAACGTCCCCGGCCACGAACTGGTCACGGCGCTCGCCCCGGAGTACTGGGGCCGCGGCCTGGGCGGGGAGGTGGTGCGCGGCCTGCTGCGCCACGCCGCCGGTCACCTCGGGCTCCGGGAGGCCTACGGCATGGTCGGCGCCGAGAACACCGCCAGCCTGGCCCTGTGCCGCCGCCTGGGCTTTCGGCACGTGCGGGACGTCGTCGCCGACGACGGCTCGGTCACCCGGATGCTGGTCGTCTCCACCGAGGCCGGCGACCCGGCGGGTGCACCCGGCCCCGCGGCAGCCCGTGCCCACCTCGAGGACCCCGCCTGAGCAGCCCGGCGTCCGGCGCGCCGGACACCGGGCTCGCCGGATCTGCGGCGCACCCGTGTTCGACCGCCATGGGCGGCAGCGGCGTCGCTCCCGTTCCCGCCACCCGCCGTCAGTTCCCCCCTGAGGGCGGGCGAGGTCGTGGGGGCGGGCCTCGGGGGCGGTGGGTCGGCGGTGCGTCGGTCCTGCCCCGGCGGCGCGTGCTGGTGGGCTGCTGGGCGCCGGGCGTGGCGGTGTGGGTCTTTCCCGGTGTCCGGCGGCAGGTCGGCGTTCTCCCCCGAGGGCGGGCGAGGTCGTGGGGGCGGGGGTTGGGGCGGTGGGTTCGGCCGTGCCGGTCTCTCCCCGCTGGTCACCGTCGCCATGGTGGGCGGCTCCCTCGGGCCGAGGTGTCCGGGCGATGTCGCCACGACCGGACTCCACAGGGGCTGCGCGGAAGCCCCATACGCGCTGTAATGGCGAACGTGGTGAGGAGCGAGGGCGCTGCGATCAGCAGAACGGCAACGGAGCGAGCCCGAGCCGCCCTGGACACGCTCACCGCGGCGCCCACCACGCCCGACCGGCTGCGCCGGATCCTGGAACAGGCGCTGGTGCTCGCCGGGGCCGCCTTCGTCGGTGTCTACACACCGGGCGACGACCCGGCCCAGCTGTGTCTCGTCGAGTCGGCGGGACTGCCCCGCACCCTGTACGGGCTCCGCGACAGCTATCCGGCCGCCGGCGGCTCCCCGGTCGCCGAGGCCCACCGCACCGGGCAACCGCGCCGGCTCGGCCCCGAGCAGCTCGCCGAGTGCCCCGAGGCCCGGCGCATCCCGTCCCCGGACTTCTCCGTGGCCGTCCTGCCGCTCGGACCGGCGGGCGGTGGCTGTCTGCTGGCGGTCAGCGAGCACCCCGGCGGCTTCGGCCCCGACGACCGCGCCTGCCTGGAGCTGATCACCGGTGCGATCGCCGTACCCCTCCCGGTGGCTCCCGCCGGGGAGGGCGCCGAGCTGACGCCGGACGCCTTCAGCCTGGCCATGGACAGCGGCCGGATCGAGGTCGGTGACGAGATCCTCAGACTGTGCGGGGTCACCCGGGACGACTTCGACGGCCGGGTCGAGACCCTGCTCGCCCTCACCGTCCCCGAGGACCTCCCCGCGCTGATGAGCGTGGTCGAGGCCGACCACATGTCCATCGGCGACCGTGAGCTGGAGTTCCGTATTCTGCAGCCCTCCGGCGCGCCGCGCTGGCTGCGGCTGCGCGGCCGGCTGGTGCCCGGAGGCGAGGGCCGCCCCGCCCGGCTCGTCGGCACCGTCGCCGACGCCTCCACCCTGCGCTCCGACGTCACCGACGTGGCCCGGGTGCAGCGCCTGGCCGCTGCCCTCGCCACCGCCACCACCGTCAAGGACGTCGGCAAGGCCGTCGTCGCCGCTCTGCGCGGGCCGCTGCAGGCCGACCGTCTCGCGCTGGCCGAGCTGGAGAACGACCGGCTCGTCGTCACCGTCCTCGACCCGCCCGAACCCGAGCAGTGGCCCGAGGTGTGGCGCACCGAGTGGCGCACCGAGTGGCCCGACGCGCCGGTGCGCGCCATGCCCACCCTGGCCGCCGCGCTGCGCGAGGGCCGCGCCCGGATCTGGCCGGCCGGCACCGCGCTGGAACCCGCCCTCGCCGACGTCGGCCCCGGCGGCCTCGCGGTGCTGCCACTGCCCGCCGCCGGTCGCATGGCCGGGGCCTGCCTGATCGGCTGGGACCGCCCGCACTCCTTCGGCCCCGACGAGCGCGCCCTGCTCACCGCCTGCGCCGGCCTCGTCGGACAGGCCCTGCTGCGCTCCCACGCCTTCGACGCCGAGCACGAACTCGTCGGCATGCTGCAGCGCACCCTGCTGCCGCGCCGCCTGCCACGGCTTCCCGGCGCGGTCGCCGTCGCCCGCTATCTGCCCGCCACCGAGGGGCTGCAGGTCGGCGGCGACTGGTACGACGTGATCCCGCTCGCCGACAACCACGTGGCCCTCGTCATCGGGGACGTCCAGGGCCACAACGCGGGCGCCGCCACCCTGATGGGCCAGATGCGCACCGCGCTGCGTGCCTACGCCGCCGAGGGCCACTCGCCGGACGTGGTCGTCGCCCATGCCAACCGGCTGCTGCTGGACATGGAGACCGACCTGTTCGCGACTTGCGCGTACGTCGACGTGGACATGGAGCAGGGCACCGCCTGGTGCGTGCGGGCCGGTCATCTCCAGCCCCTGCTGCGCCGCCCGGACGGCACCACCGAGATCATGTCGGCCGAGGGCGGGCCCCCGCTCGGCGTGCTCGACCAGGCCGATTTCCCGATGACCCCGCTTCGGCTGCTGCCCGGCACGGTGATCGCGCTCACCACCGACGGCCTGGTGGAGTTGCCGAACGCCGACATCGACGTCGGCATGGACCGGCTCGCCACCGAGCTGGCCGCCGCCGACCCCGCGCACCTCGGGCTGGTCGCCGACGCACTGCTCACCGACGCCCACCGCGACGACGACGTGGCGCTGCTGCTGATGCGTTACGACGGCATGGCCGTACGGCCGCTGCGGGAGAGCTGGACGGTGTGGCGGCTGCCTGAGGCGGTCCGGCACGCCCGCCGCTTCACCCGGCGCACCCTGCGCGCCTGGGGCGTGCCGCAGGACACCCAGGACGCGGCGCTGCTGGTGGTCTCCGAACTCGTCACCAACGCCCTCGTGCACACCGGCGGACAGGTCCGGCTCGACCTCAGCCTGGTCAACCACCGCCTTCGCCTCGCCGTCGCCGACTCCTCCCCGCGCAGCCCCGTCAAGCCCACCAGCATCGGCTGGGAGGCCACCGGCGGCCGCGGCATCCTCCTGGTCGAGGCGGTGTCGGCGGCCTGGGGCACGGTCCCGGTCAGCGGCGGCAAACAGGTCTGGGCGGACCTGGTACCGGGCGGCTGACGGCCGGCCGAGCCGGTGCCCCCCGCAGGTCGGGGCCGCTGTCGGCCCCGCTCCCGGCGCCGGGCCCGCCGCCGTCGCCCGTACCGCCCGCTGACCGCCACACGGGTAGCGTTTCGGCAGGTTGAGGAGGCTTGGGGAGGCGTATCCGGGAAGGGGTGCCTAGGGTCGATCGGTGTGGCACACACCTTCGAGGAACTCGTGCAGAAGCAGCGCGCGGCCGAGGCGGCCCACGCCACGGTCGAGGAGCTGCGGGACACCTACGGCCCGCCGGCCGAGCGGCGGATGACCGGCGCCCAGTCCGGCACGTACGAGACCGCGCTGCGCGCCTGGCGGGATCTGGCCCGGGACGTGCAGACCGCGGTGAGCGAGTACGCGAAGGAGTCGGGCCGGCCGCGTCCCGAGGTCGAGGCCGAGGTGGCCCGCGCCGCGGCGGAGCCCGAGGGAGCATGAGCCGTTCCGGTCGCCGCGCCGAGCGGCTCGCGGACGCGCTCGATTCACGGCTGCCCGTGTGCGGGGGCGGCCCGACGCTGCGCAGGGCGTTCCCCGACCACTGTCCTTCCCGCTCGGCGGACTCGCCCTGTACAGCTCGCTGGTGCTGGACCGGGATCTGGCCGACCTTCCTCTCCTCCTTCCAGCCGGAGATGCGCGAGGTCGTCCACGCGGGCTCCTACGCGCCGTGCAGCGGCATCACGGCGCCTGCGAACCCGGCGGACATCGGGGTCGCGAACAGCAGCTTCATGATCGTGCCGTGGATCGTGAAGAGCTTGCTGCAGCCCGGCCGGCTCAGGAACTGCAGACCCGGCCGGGCGAGTTCCACGCGCATCCCGAGGGCGAGCAGGCCTGCCACCAGGAAGAAGCAGAACTCCGCGACCGGGCCGATGTGTCCGACGGATCCGGCAGTTCCGTCATCGCGTGTGGCGCTACTCCCCGTGACCTGCGGCCACGTGTGCGCCACGCTCGCACCCGGAGTCGTATCCGCCGCTCGGGCGGGTACCCGGCGCCCATGGACTTCGCGATGTACGCAGCAGCCTCCGGTGCCCAGGTCTTCGGATACGTACTCATCCTGCTCGCCGGGATCGCCTGCACCGCAGGGCTGGTGCTGGCCTTCCGGTTCGGCATCAGGGTGCGCCGGGCCGAGTCACCGCCGCCGCGCCCCGAGGACCACCCGAGGATGCCGCCGTCCGGTCCCGTGCGGGAGACGCACGAGATGCGCGAACCCGACGAGGTGCCCCGTGCCGCCGACGACCGCGAGCGGCTCACCCCGTACCAGGTCGGCACCATCCGCAGCAGGCGCGCCGACGACCAGAGCCGGCCGCGCTGGTCGCCCGGTTCCAGCGGATCCTTCGGCGGCGGGGGCGGCGGCCGTACCTGAGCCGGCCCGCGTTTGCGGCCCGGATCCCGCGGGAACCCGGTGGCACACCTGTCCCCGCGCGGGCCCCCGCCGGGCCGGTGGACGACGCAGAAGGAAGCGGACGACGCAGAAGGAAGATGGACGACGTGACCGCGCAGCCCACGGAGAAACCGTCCCTGCCCTACGCCGAGACAGGCTGGGCGAAGGCTCGCCGGCGGCGCCGGAGCGGGGTGCGGACCTGTCTCCCGGCCGTCCTGGACCGCGTCTCCGCACAGCAGCGGAAGACAGCCTGCGAGGACAACATCGTGCGGGGCGAGGACTGAGCGGCACCGGCGGGAGAGCACGCTGCCGGTAAGGCCCTGTCGACACCGGAGCCATACCGTCGCAACGAACAAGCCATACAGGCAAAGGTCCGATCCGGACGATCGCCGTTAAGGTGTGGCGAATGAAGGCTCTGGTGCTCTCCGGCGGCTCCGGCACCCTGCTGCGTCCGAGCACGCACCCCTCGGCGAAACGGCTCGTGCCGGTGACCGACAAGCCCATGCTGTCCTCCGGTCTGGAATCGCTCGCCGACGCCGGGACCACCGAGACCGGGATCGTCGTCGGGGAGACCGCGGAGGAGATCGAGGAAGCCGTCGGCGACGGCTCCAAGTTCGGCCTGGACGTCACCTACATCCCCCAGGAACGCTCCGGCTCCCGGATCGTCGGCCCCGCCCCCACAGGCGCCGGGACGGACGTCGCCGGCTCCTGCATCGGCCCCCACACCTCCGTCGCGGAGAACTGCCGGATCACCGACAGCGAACCGGAGTTCTCCATCGTGCTGCGGGACTCCTCCAGCGCCGGGGTGGGCAGGATCGAGTCCTCGCTGATCGGCCGGCACGTCGAGGTCACCCCGGCGTCCGGCGTCCCCAGTGCCCACCGACTCGTCCTCGGAGACCACAGCAAGGTGCAGATCCGTTCATGAACCTCCTCGTCACCGGAGCCGCCGGGTTCATCGGCTCCGCCTACGTCCGTATGCTCCTCGCCGACGACTCGCCCGGCGCGCCCCGGGTCACCGTGCTGGACCGGCTCACCTACGCCGGCACGCTCACCAACCTGCCCGTCGGCCATCCACGGCTGGACTTCGTGCAGGGCGACATCTGCGACGCCGGCCTGGTCGACAAGCTGATGGCGGACGCCGACCAGGTCGTGCACTTCGCCGCCGAGTCGCACGTCGACCGGTCGATCGAGGGCGCCGCGGAGTTCGTACGGACCAACGTCCTCGGCAGCCAGACCCTGCTGGACGCGGCGCTCGCACACGGCGTGGGCCCGTTCGTGCACGTCTCCACCGACGAGGTGTACGGCTCCATCGACACCGGCTCCTGGCCGGAGGAGCACCCGCTGTCCCCCAACTCGCCCTACTCCGCCTCCAAGGCCTCCGCCGACCTCCTCGCCCTCGCCCACCACCGCACCCACGGCCTGGACGTGCGGGTCACCCGGTGCTCCAACAACTACGGCCCGCACCAGTTCCCGGAGAAGATGATCCCGCTCTTCGTCACCAACCTCCTCGACGGCCTGACGGTCCCGCTGTACGGCGACGGGCGCAACGTCCGCGACTGGCTGCACGTCGAGGACCACTGCCACGGCATCGACCTGGTGCGCACCAAGGGCCGCCCCGGCGAGGTCTACAACATCGGAGGCGGTACCGAGCTGAGCAACAAGGAGCTGACCGGCCTGCTCCTCGAGGCGTGCGGCGCCGGCTGGGACCGGGTCGAGTACGTCACCGACCGCAAGGGCCACGACCTGCGCTACTCGGTCGACTGGAGCAAGGCGCGCCACGAACTCGGGTACCGTCCGCGCCGCGACTTCACCGCCGGGCTCGCCCGGACCGTCGCCTGGTACCGCGACCACCGCGACTGGTGGGAGCCGCTGAAGCGCCGGAGCGCACGATGAGGTGGCTGGTCACCGGCGCCGGCGGCATGCTCGGCCACGACACCGTGCGGGTACTGCGCGAACGCGGCGAGGACGTCACCGGTCTCGGCCGCGCCGCCCTGGACATCACCGAACCGGCCGCGGTACGCGGGGCGTTCGCCGAGCACCGGCCGGACGTGGTCGTCAACTGCGCCGCGTACACCGCCGTGGACGCGGCCGAGACCGACGAGGAGCACGCCCTGCTCGTCAACGGCGCGGGCCCCCGGCTGCTGGCCCGCGCCTGCGCCGCCGCAGAGGCCCGCATGATCCACGTCTCCACCGACTACGTCTTCTCCGGCGAGGCCCGCGACGTCCCGTACGGGGAGGACGAGGAACCGGCCCCGCGCACCGCCTACGGCCGCACCAAGCTGGCCGGGGAGCGGGCGGTCCTCGCCGAACTCCCCGGTGGGTCTGCCGTGTTGCGCACCGCCTGGCTGTACGGCGTGCACGGCGGGAACTTCGTGCGCACCATGCTGGAACTGGAGCGCACCCGCGACACCGTCGACGTCGTGGACGACCAGCGCGGCCAGCCCACGTGGAGTGCGGACGTGGCGGCCCGGATCGCCGACCTCGGTCCCCGGCTCCGCCGCGACCCGGGCGCGCACGGTGTCTTCCACGCCACCGCCTCCGGCGAGGCCAGCTGGTACGAGCTGGCGCGCGAGGTGTTCCGGCAGGCCGGCGCCGACCCGGACCGGGTCCGCCGCACCGACAGCCGGGCCTTCCGTCGGCCCGCGCCCCGGCCCTCGTACAGCGTCCTCGGTCACGAACGGTGGCGGGCGGCCGGTCTGGCACCGCTGAGGGACTGGCGCACCGCCCTGCACGAAGCACTGCCCCACATCCGCAAGGAGACGTCCCAGTGAAACGGCACGAGTTCCTGCGGGAACTCCACAAGGTCAGCGCGAACCGCAACTACCTGGAGATCGGTGTCAACGACGGCCGCAGTCTGACGCTGTCCCGGGTACCCAGCATCGCGATCGACCCCGCGTTCAAGGTGGTCACGGAGATACGCTGCGACGTGCACCTGGTGAAGGCGACGAGCGACGACTTCTTCGGCCGCGACAACCCCCTCGCGCACCTGCGTGGCGGCCGCCACCCGCTGCGCCAACTCGCACGCAACCGCAGCCCGTTCGGCTACTGGAAGCGCACCACGCTCGACCTGTCGTTCATCGACGGCATGCACCTGTTCGAGTACGCACTGCGCGACTTCGTCAACATCGAGAAGCACTCCGACTGGGCGAGCGTGATCGTCTTCGACGACATGCTCCCGCGCAATGTCGACGAGGCCGCCCGCGACCGGCACACCAATGCCTGGACCGGTGACGTCTACAAGCTGATCGAGATCCTGGGCCGGCACCGCCCGGACCTCGTGACGGTCCTGGTCGACACCGCGCCCACCGGTCAGCTGCTGGTCTTCGGCGCCGACCCGGGCAACACCGTCCTGCGGGACAGGTACGACGAGATCGTCGCGGAGTTCGAGGTGCCCGACCCGCAGAAGGTCCCCGAGTCCGTGCTGGAGCGCACCACGGCCGTCGAGCCGGAGGAGTTCCTCGCGGCCGGCTTCTGGAAGGCGCTGGTCACGGCCCGCAACCGGGGCACGAAGCGCTCCCGGGGCTGGGAGCCGCTGCGCCGCGCACTGGCCCCGTACGCCGCCGGCCGCTGAGGCGGGCGCACCGCCGTCAGCGGCTGGACGCGCCCGAGCGCAGCCGCCGGTAGTGGGCGGAGCAGTCCGCGTACGTGGGCAGCAGCCCGGACCGCTCCGCCTCGGCCAGGGTGGGCGCCTCGGCGTCCTTGCCCGACAGCACCGGCTCGATGCCCTCGGGCCAGGCGATGTCCAGCGCAGGATCGAGCGGATGCAGCCCGTGCTCGCGCTCGGGCGCGTACCCGGTGGAGCACAGGTACACCACCGTGGCGTCGTCGGTGAGCGCCATGAAGGCATGCCCGAGCCCTTCGGAGAGGAACACCGCGCGCCGGGACTCGTCGTCCAGCCGTACGGCCTCCCACTGTGCGTAGGTGGGCGAGCCGACGCGGATGTCCACCGTCACGTCGAGGACGGCCCCGCGCACACAGGTCACGTACTTGGCCTGGCCTGGCGGCACGTCGGCGAAGTGGATGCCGCGCAGCACGCCCCGCCGGGACACCGAGCAGTTGGCCTGGGCGAGGCCGAGGTCGTAGCCGGTGGCCTCGCGGAACTCCGCGCCCCGGTACCACTCGTGGAAGCTGCCCCGGTCGTCGGGGAACACCCGGGGCTCCAGCACCCAGGCCCCCCCTATCCCCAGTCGCCGCACGCCGTCATGCCTTCCGTGTCGTCGCGGTCGCCCGCGGTCGCCGTACGCCGCCGAGCACGCGCCGTGCCCCGCGCAGCAGTCGGCGCAGCATACCGGGCTGCGCCGGGCGGACCACCTCGACGGCGCCCGGCCCGCGCCCCACCCGCAGCAGCAGCGGCAGCTTCAGGATCCGGCCGCCCGGCAGGCGCAGCTCCGTGCGCCACAGGGCGCCGCGCAGCTCGCGCAGCGGCAGCGCGGCCTCCAGCAGCGCGTGGACACCGTCGGCGGGTGTCAGCACGGCCGGCCGGTCGACCGCGCGGCCGGCGGTACCGGCCAGGCGGACGGTGACCGTCGTGCTGTCGGGGACGTACAGCGGCAGCGCGACGGTCAGCGTCTCGGCGTCGGAGACCGTCGCGTCCGCGGGGGTGAGCCGGTGCAGTCCGAGGGACTTCACGGCACGGTCCACGTCCAGCGACAGGTTGCGGTACTGCTTCGTCCAGTACGGCAGGACGACCCGGCCCCCGACGATCCCGGCCGGCGGCAGTGCGAGCCCCTGCGCCGGGGCGGGGCCCAGCCGGCACTCCTTGGTCCAGCCGCCCAGGCCGACCCGCACGTACAGGTCCCACAGGCCGGCGTCGAGCGGGTCGCCGCCGGCCGCCGTGGCGGGGTCGACGGTGGCCGTGGCGCGCAGCAGCAGCCGGGTGCCGCCGGCCCCGGCCGGGACCCGCTCGCGGGTGACCTCGACCGGCTGGAAGAAGGAGGCCGCGCTCTCCCGGTCGCGCACGATCAGATCGACGGTGGCCGTCTCGAAGCCGTGCTCGGCGGCCGCCGCCAGCCAGGACGCGGCCTCGGCGAGATCGCGGGGCGCGCCGTCCGCCGGGGGCCGCGAGGCGTCCGCCGGGACGGTCAGCGGACCCTCGGGGGTGGTGTACTCGGCGCCGAGGTCGATGCACAGGGCGCCGTCCCGCCAGGCCGCCCCGGCCGGTACGGCCCGCGGCCGCACCCCGGTCTCCCACTCGGCGTGGGCGACCAGGTCGTCGTGGCGGTCCTCGCGGATCAGCGCGGCGACGATCCGCTGTCCGGGGCGCAGGCCGGGGGCGACGCCGGGGCCGAAGCGCTCGACGACGACCGCGTGCATCTGTTTCAGCAGTGCGCGCCGGTGGTCGTCGGGCATCGCCAGCAGCCGGCGGCCGCTCATCCGCTCGACCATCTCCACCCGCAGCCAGCGGCGCAGCAGTCTGTCGCGCAGCGGGCCGGGTTCGGTGTGCCGCTCGACCACGTCGAGGGCCTCACGGAGGTTCTGGAAGTAGCCCGCCGGGTCGAAGCGCTGGTAGCCGGCGTTGGAGGCGTCGTCGCGCTTGATGTGGTAGTAGCAGACGTAGTCGCTGAGCACCGAGACGTTGTCCGCGCGCAGATAGGCCTCGGTGAAGAAGACGTGGTCCTCCAGGCGCCGCCGGCCCTCGGGGAAACGCAGCCCGGTGCGCTCGAGAAAGGAGCGCCGGACCATCTTGTGCGGGGTGAGGCTGTCGATCAGGGGGGCGTTGCCGACGGTGGCGTGCGGGCGGTTGCGGCGGAACAGCTCCACCGGGACCGGGCGGCCCTTTCCGGCCATCTTGCCGACGATGACGTCCGCCTTGTTGGCGACCCCGTAGTCGTACATCCGCTCCAGGGCCTCGTCGCCGAGCCGGTCGTCGTTGTCGACGAACATCACGAACTCGCCGCCGGAGGCCTCGATGCCGACGTTGCGGGGCTTGCCCGACCAGCCGGAGTTCTCCTGGTGGATGACGCGTATGTGCGGGTGCTCGGCGGCGAGGGCGTCGAGCCGGGCCGGGGTGGCGTCGGTGGAGCCGTCGTCCACGAAGATCACTTCGTACTCGTCGGGAGGCAGCGACTGGCGCAGCAGCGAGGCGATGCAGTCCTCGATGTACGGCCCCGGGTTGTACACGGGGACGATGACGCTGACCTTGACCGGCATCCGGTTGCAAGCCCCCTCTGTTCGCTTCCCGTTGCCTGGGTGGCACGGGTGAGCGTGGCCGAATGCTACCCGGACCCTGCGGCGGTGTGCGGGCACCCCCGCTGCGCCGCACGGGCCCGGGCCGGACGGTCAGCCGTGGGTCTTGGCGAGCAGTTCCAGGATCTCTGCGGTGGTGCCGCTCTCGCCGAGCCGCGGGAAGATCCGCTCGACGCTGTTCGTGTGCGCGTCGGCGTCGCCGTCGGCCATCGCGTCGGTGGCGAGGGCGACGTGGTAGCCGTGGGCGTAGGCGTCGCGGGCGGTGGACTCCACGCCGATGCTGGTGGCGATGCCGGTGAGCACGATCTGGGTGACGCCGCGGCGGCGCAGCTGCACGTCCAGGTCGGTGCCGTGGAACGCGCTCCAGTTGTGCTTGGTGACACGGATGTCGCCGGGGTGGCCGTTCAGCTCGTCGGTGATGACGTCCCAGCCCTCGGGGAAGGCGAGACCCCGCGCCTGGCGCTCGGTGCGGCCGGGGACGGCGTCGGCCCAGTCGGGCGCGAAGGAGACGCGGACCAGGACCACGGGCAGTCCCTCGGCGCGAAAGGCGTCGGCGAGTTCGGCGGTGCGGCAGACGACGTCCGAGGCCGCGTGCGGCTGGACCGGCATGCCGACGATGCCGTTCTGCAGGTCGATCGCGACGAGGGCGGTGCGGGGGTCGAGCGTGGTGAGTGCCATGGGGGCGGTCAGGCCTTTCGAGAGGTCGGGGTTGCGGTCCGGCCGAGGGAACGGTCGGGGAGGGTCGTCGCCGGCAGCAGTGCGGAGCCGGCGAGCATGAACAGGGCCAGGCCGTGCAGCCCGGCCGTGTCGGCGCGGTGCGGGTAGAACGCCGCTGTGGCGGCGGACGCGGCCAGCGCGCCGAGGTAGGAGAAGGTCCGCAGCAGCCCGGCGGCGGAGGCGATCCGGTCCGGCTCGGCCTGCCGGTACAGGGCGTTCTGCGTGGCCAGACCGATCAGGCCCTGCGGGACACCGAGTATGGTGCCGACCGTGAGCAGCAGCCACAGCGCGCTGTCGGCGCGCACCGAAAGCAGCAGGGCGCAGCCCGCGACCTGGAGCGCGGAGCCGGTGAGCAGCTTGCCGCGCACCGCCTCCCGGCCTCCGGTGAGCGTGGACACGATCAGCGCGGACACCGACAGCGGCAGCAGCACGAGCCCGGCGGTGGAGGCGCTGAGCCCGCGCCCCTGCTCCAGCCACTGGGTGTAGCCGTACATGAAGGCGTAGGAGGTGGTGCAGGCGAGCAGCTGGCGCACGTAGGTGGCGAGCAGCGGGCCGTTGCCGCCGAGGACGCGCAGGTCGATGAACGGGTCCGGCACCCGCAGCTCGCGCGCCGCGAAACCCGCGGCGGCGACGGCCGACAGCACCGGCAGGTACCAGCGGCCGGTGCGCGGCTCCATCAGGAACACCATCAGCGCGACCAGCAGCACCGCGAACAGTGCCATGCCGGGCAGGTCCACGCCGCGCCGCCGGGTTGCGGACCGGGGCAGCCGCAGGGTGCCGAGCACCAGACAGGCCGCCGAGAGCGGCACGTTGACCGTGAACACCGCACGCCAGCCGCCGAGGCCGATCAGCAGACCGCCGAGTGCGGGCCCGACGACGGCCACCGTCTGGTTGGCGACGGCCAGCGCGGCCAGCATCCCGGCCGGGCTGTCCCGCCCGGTGCGTTCGGCCTCGCTGCGGGTCAGCCGTATGGCTGCCGGGTAGGCCGCCGAGGTGCCGAAGCCCAGCAGGACCCGGGCCGCGACGAGTGCGCCCAGCGAGGGAGCGAGCGCACCGAGCAGACCGGCGACGCCGACCAGGGCCGTACCGGCGAGATAGAGCCGGCGCGGGCCGTACATGTCCACCAGGCGGCCCATGACGGGCTGCCCGACGGCCGTGGCCAGATAGAGCGCCGAGACCAGCCAGGCGGTCTCGGCGGGCGGGGCCCCGAAGGCTACGCCGATGGGCACCAGGGCCACGGCGATCATCGAGGAGTTGACGGGGTTGAGGACAGAGCCGACCAGCATGGGGGGGATCAGCCGGCGGTCGAACCCGGCGGGGGAGGGGCCGGTGCTCCGCTCGGCGTGTGCGGTCTGCCTCAGTGTCACGACCGCGACAGCCGTTGCATCAGCTCCAGCGCCGTGAGGACGGTCTGCCGCTCCTGCTCGGTGTAGCGCTCCTGGAAGGCGCGGGCCAGCCACTCCTCGCGCACCTGCCGGTTGCCTTCGATCCGGGCCCGCCCGGCATCGGTCAGGGTGACCAGCTGGCGGCGGCCGTCGTCCGGGTCGGGGGCGCGCCGGATCAGCCCGTGCTGGTCCAGGGCGGCCAGCGTCGTCGCCATCGACTGCGGGCGCACACCCTCGGCGGCGGCCAGCGCGCTGGCCGTGGCGGCGCCGTGCTTGCCCACCAGGGTCAGCGCCGACTCCTGGGAGGGGCTCAGGTCGGTGTCCTGCGCGACCTCGCGGATACGGCGCCGCAGCCGGCTGAACACCACGCGCAGATCACGCGCGGCGCGGGCGGCGGAGTCGGAGATGTCGGCCATGCCGCCACCCTAGAACCGGCAGCCTGAACTGTCCAGCCCAAACTGTTCAGTTTTACCTGTCTAATTGTCGGGTACTCGCCCGTCCTCGAACCGGCAGCACGCCGGTGACCTCCACGCGGTCGGTGAACACAAGGGAGCGCAGATGACCCCTCCGGACATGTCCGGCCTGGAGGCGGCTCTCCGCGCCGAGGTGGACGGGGAGATCCGCTTCGACGTCGGCAGCCGCGGTGCCTACGCCACGGACGGTTCGAACTACCGGCAGGTCCCGCTGGGCCTGGTCGTCCCCCGCACGGTCGAGGCGGGCGCCCGGGCGCTCGCGGTGTGCGCACGCTTCGACGCCCCCGTCCTCTCCCGCGGCGGCGGCACCAGCCTCGCCGGACAGTCGACCAACCATGCCGTGGTGATCGACTGGAGCAAGTACTGCACCCGGCTGATCTCCGTCGACCCCGAGCGGCGCACCTGTGTGGTGGAGCCCGGGATCGTCCTCGACGAACTCAATCGTCAACTCGCCCCGCACCGGCTCCAGTTCGGTCCGAAACCCTCGACCCACAGCCACTGCGCCCTCGGCGGCATGATCGGCAACAACTCCTGCGGGGCCTCCGCCCAGGCCTACGGCAAGACCGTCGACAACGTCCGGCAACTGGAGATCCTCACCTACGACGGACAGCGCGCCTGGGTCGGCCCCACCCCGCCCGACGAGCGCGCCCGGATCGTGCAGGGCGGCGGCCGGCTCGCCGAGCTCTACGCCGGCCTCGACCGCATCGCCACCGAGTACCTCGCCGACATCCGCCGCGGCTACCCGAAGATCCCGCGCCGCGTCTCCGGCTACAACCTCGACTCCCTGCTGCCCGAGAACGGCTTCGACGTCGCCAAGGCGCTCGTCGGCAGCGAGGGCACCCTGGTCACCGTCCTGCGGGCCGAGCTCGACCTCGTGCCGGTGCCGCCGTACCAGTCGCTGCTGGTCCTCGGCTACGACGACATCTGCGCGGCCGCCGACGACGTGCCGCAACTGCTGGAGCACTGCTCGCCCACCCAACTGGAGGCACTGGACGGCCGGATGGCGCAGCTGATGCGCGAGGAGGGCGCCTACCTCGACTCCCTCGACGCGCTGCCCGAGGGCGCCAGCTGGCTGATGGTGCAGTACAGCGGTGACAGCCAGGAGGACGTCGACGAGCAGGCGCACGCCCTGCTGCGCGCCGTCGGCCGCGACGAGAAGGACAGCAGGATCGCCTTCTCGGACGACCCCGAGCGCGAGCAGAAGATGCTCAGGGCCCGCGAGGCCGGACTCGGCGTCACCGCGCGCCCGCCCGACGACCGGGAGACCTGGGAGGGCTGGGAGGACTCCGCCGTACCGCCCGACCGGCTCGGCGACTACCTGCGCGACCTCAAAGGCCTGTTCGACGAGTTCGACTACGACCACCCGTCCCTGTACGGCCACTTCGGACAGGGCTGCGTCCACACCCGTATCCCCTTCGACCTGCGCACCGCCGACGGCGTGGCGCACTTCCGCCGCTTCGTGGAGCGCGCCGCCGACCTCGTCGCCTCCTACGGCGGTTCGCTGTCCGGCGAGCACGGCGACGGCCAGTCCCGCGGCGAACTGCTCACCCGCATGTTCGGCGAGCGGCTCGTGACCGCGTTCGGCGAGCTGAAGACCCTCTTCGACCCCCACGACCGGATGAACCCCGGCAAGATCGTCCGCCCCAACCCCGTCGACGGGCAGCTCCGGCTCGGTCCCGGATGGCGGCCGGCCACCCCCTCCACCCACTTCGACTTCCCCGAGGACGAGCACTCCTTCAACCGCGCGGTGATGCGCTGCGTCGGCATCGGCAACTGCCGCAGCCACACCGGCGGCGTCATGTGCCCCTCCTACCGGGCCACCATGGAGGAGGAGCACTCCACCCGCGGCCGGGCCCGGCTGCTGTTCGAGATGCTGAACGGCCACGCCGACTCCGCGATCAAGGACGGCTGGCGCTCCACCGCCGTACGGGACGCGCTCGACCTGTGCCTGGCCTGCAAGGGCTGCAAGTCCGACTGCCCGACCGGCGTCGACATGGCCACCCTGAAGGCCGAGTTCATGGCCCACCACTACGAGGGCCGCATCCGCCCGGCCGCCCACTACTCCATGGGCTACCTCCCGGTGTGGGCCCGCCTCTCACGGATCGCCCCCTCCCTGGTCAACTCCGCGCTGCACGCGCCCGGTCTCGCCGCGGCGGGCAAGCGGCTCGCCGGCGTCGACGGGGCCCGCTCGGCACCCGTGTTCGCCCGGGAGTCCTTCGTCCAGTGGTGGCAGGCCGGCGACCGCGAGCAGCCGGACCCCGCCGACCCGCGCACCGTCGTGCTGTGGCCCGACACCTTCAGCACCTACTTCCACCCCGCGATCGCCAAATCGGCCGTACGGGTCCTCGAGGACGCCGGCTTCCGGGTCGCCGTGCCCACCGAACCGGTGTGCTGCGGCCTGACGTGGATCTCCACCGGCCAACTCGACGTGGCCAAGCGGGTGCTGACCCGCACACTGAAGGTGCTGCGCCCCTACCTGGAGGCGGGCACCCCCGTCATCGGTCTCGAACCCTCCTGCACGGCCGTCTTCCGGGCCGACGCCCCCGAACTGATGCCCGCCGACCAGGACGTCCAGCGGCTGGCCGGGAAGTTCCGCACCTTCGCCGAACAACTCGTCCACCACGCACCCGACGACTGGCAGCCACCCCGGCTCGCGCGGCAGGCCACCGTCCAGACGCACTGCCACCAGCACGCCGTCATGAAGTACGGCGCCGACGAGGAACTGATGCGCCGTGCCCACCTGGACGCCGAGGTCCTCGACGAGGGCTGCTGCGGACTCGCCGGCAACTTCGGCTTCGAACGCGGCCACCACGAGGTCTCCATGGCCGTCGCCGAGCAGGGTGTGCTGCCCGCCGTCCGCGGAGCCGCGCCCGACAGCCTCGTCCTCGCCGACGGCTTCAGCTGCCGCACCCAGATCGAACAGGGCGGTACCGGCCGCCGCGCCCTGCACCTCGCCGAGGTGCTCGCGCTCGGCCTGGACGGCAACCTGCCCAGCGACCGCCCGGAACGCCTGGCCGACCGCCCGGCCGGACCCTCGCGCGCGGCCCGTTGGGCCACGACGGCCTCCGCCGCGGCACTGGGCGCGGGCGCCGCGTACGGACTGGGCCTGCTGAGGAGGCGGGCGTGAGCGACCAGCCGGCCGTCGACGCCGCCGTCCACCCCGTCCCCGGCGACGCCCTTGTGGCGGACGGCGTCCTCGCCCGGGACAGGACCACCCTCCTGCCGGCCACCGTCCGCCGAGTGCAATGACCCACCCGAATGGAGATGATCATGACCGCGACCGTCGTCATCACCGGTGCCAGCGCCGGAATCGGCCGCGCCACCGCCCGGCTGTACGGCCGGCGCGGCGCGAACGTCGTGCTGGTCGCGCGCGGCGAGGGCGGCCTGCGGGCGGCGTCCGACGAGGTCGCGGCCCTCGGCGGACGCCCGCTCGTGCAGCCGGCCGACATGGCGGACCAGGCCCAGGTGGAGGCCGTCGCCGAGGCCGCGGAGAAGGAGTTCGGCCCCATCGACGTATGGGTCAACTGCGCCTTCTCGAGCGTCTTCGCGCCGTTCGACGAGATCACTCCCGAGGAGTTCCGGCGGACCACGGACGTCACCTACCTCGGCTTCGTCAACGGCACCCGCTCCGCCCTCACCCGGATGCTGCCGCGCGACAGGGGCACGATCGTGCAGGTCGGTTCGGCCCTCGGGGAGCGGTCGATCCCGCTGCAGTCCGCGTACTGCGGCGCCAAGCACGCCATCAACGGCTTCACCTCCTCCCTGCGCACCGAACTGCTGCACCGCGGCAGCAACGTGCACGTCACCGTCGTCCAGATGCCCGCCGTCAACACCCCGCAGTTCGAATGGGTGCGCTCCCGGCTGTCCCGGCACCCGATGCCCGTGCCGCCGATCTACCAGCCGGAGGTCGCCGCCCGCGGGGTGCTGTACGCGGCCGACCACCCGCGCCGCAAGCAGTACTACGTCGGCGCCAGCACGGTGGCCACCATCTGGGCCAACCGGCTCGTCCCGGCCCTGCTCGACCGCTACCTCGCCCGCACCGGCTTCGACTCCCAGCAGACCGACCGCATTCCGCCCGCCGGCCTGGACAACCTCTTCGCCCCCGTCGACCAGGACCCCGCGGAGGACCACGGCGCCCACGGCTCCTTCGACGACAGCGCCCATCCGCGCTCCTGGCAGCAGGCCCTGGTACGGCACCCGGCGGCCACCGCCCTCGGCACGGGCGCCGCGCTGCTCGGCGCCGCACGCGGCATGCGCCGGATGACCTCCCGGCGGAGCTAGGGCGTGTTTCGAAAGTCCGGTCTGGTCCGCGACGTCTGGCACGGCACCTCGCCGCGTTGTCGGGATCGTCCACGTACGCCCGGTACGGGGACGACCCTCCGCCTTGCGATGCACCGCACCAGACGCCGCGGACCCCGCCCTCCGGGCGGACGACGCCACTTTCGAAACACGCCCTATTGCCCCCACAGGCGACGTTCGTCCCGTCGCGACGCCCGGCACGCTCCCCCACTGCCTCAAGGGCGTGGGAGGTGCCCCCACTCGCCGCACCGGGCACAAACCCAGGTACATCCAGTACGAGGGCGTGCACCCGGCACGCCGAGAGCACGCACCGGACGCCGCTCCTTGACGGGCAAACGTTGCCTGCCGCGGCCAGGGTCTTTCCGACATCCGCGTCGCTGCCCGAAGGGCGGCCGCGCGGCAGGCGTGACAGGCCCTAGGGTGACCGCGTGCGCCTGCTGCTCATGTCCGACACTCATCTGCCCAAGCGCGCCAAGCGGCTCCCCGAGCCGCTGCTGGCCGAACTCCCGCGCGCGGACGTCGTGTTCCACGCCGGCGACTGGGTCGACACCGCCACCCTTGACCTGCTGGAGAGCCGCAGCCGCCGCCTCGTCGGGGTGTACGGCAACAACGACGGCCCCGAGCTGCGGGCCCGGCTCCCCGAGGTGGCGTACGCCGAACTGGGCGGCCTGCGCTTCGGCGTGGTGCACGACACCGGCCCCGCCCGGAGCCGCGAGGCCCGCTGCGCCGCCCGCTTCCCCGACCTGGACGTGCTGGTCTTCGGTCACAGCCACATCCCCTGGGACACCACCGCCCCGAACGGCCTGCGCCTGCTCAACCCCGGCTCTCCGACCGACCGCCGCCGCCGGCCCCACTGCACCTACCTCACCGCGACCCTCACCGACGGCGCACTCACCGACGTGACCCTGCACCGGCTGCCCCGGCGGCAGCAGGCCGGTGCCGTCGGCGACGGGTGCTCGACGGCTCCGGCGTGCCCGCCGTCGTAGTGCTGCTGCCGGGAGCCTGGCGGGCCCAAGGCCGGTGACGGGGCGAACGGCCCGTCAGCGGCGCCGAGCGGGGCGCCGGCTTCGCCCGTGCCGTCGCAGTCGTGCCGCCGCCCACGCCAGCACGGCGACCGCCGCCGCCACGACCGCGGCCCGCTTGGCCACCGGCACACCGGCCGTGCGCAGCAGGTCCAGCGGCTCGGGTTCCGGCCCCGGCTCCTCCCGCGGCCGCGGCTGCTCCTGCGCGGCCTGTGGGCGCTCGGTCAGGCGGTCCGCAAGGCAGCTCGCGAACTGCCCCACCAGGCGGTCGCCCACCTCCGCGAGCACGCCGCGGCCGAACTGCGCCGGCCGGCCGGTCACGGTGAGGTCGGTGTCCACCGACACCGCCGTGCCGCCGTCGCGTTCGGTCAGGGTGCCGGTGACCGTCGCCCTGGCCGTGCCCTGTCCGCGGGTCTCGCGGCCGCTGGCCACGAGCACGATGTGGTGTGCCGCCGGGTCCTGCTGCTCGAAGACCGCCGTGCCCCGGTAGGCGACGGTGACCGGGCCGACCTTGACCTTGACCGAGCCGGTCACGGTCTTGCCGTCGTACTCCTCCACCACCGCGCCCGGCAGACAGGGCGCGACCCGTTCGATGTCGAGCAGGGCCTGCCAGGCGTCGTCGACCGGGACGGGGACGGTGAACTCGTGGTGCAGTTCCATGACCTGCTCCTTCACTGGCTCGTCAGGCGGCGGGCGGGTGGATCGCGCCGGCGGTGGTGGTCAGGGGTGCTCCGCTGCCGCCCCAGCGCACGGCGACGATCTCGGCGGCGACGGACACGGCGACCTCCTCCGGCGTACGGGCCCCGAGGTCCAGGCCGAGCGGAGAGCGCAGACGGGACAGCTCGGCCCGGGTGAGGCCGGCCTCCGTGAGCCGGGCGAGCCGCTCCTCGTGGGTCTTCCGGCTGCCCATGGCCCCGATGTAGGCGGCCGGGCGGCGCAGGGCCTCCTCCAGGAGCGGTACGTCGAACTTCGGGTCATGGGTGAGGACGCAGACCACCGTGCGGTCGTCGGTCCGTGTACCGGCGAGATAGCGGTGCGGCCAGTCGGCCACGACCTCGACGGCCGCCGGAAAGCGCCTGGGCGTGGCGAAGACGGGACGGGCGTCGCACACCGTGACCCGGTAGCCGAGGAAGTCGCCGATCCGCGCCACCGCCGCCGCGTAGTCGATCGCGCCGAAGACCAGCATGCGCGGCGGCGGAGCGAAGGACTGGAGGAACACGGTGACGGTGTCCTCGCGGCGCTCGCCGTGCGGCCCGTAGTGCCGTGACACCGAGGCGCCGAGCGCGAGTTCGCCGCGCGCGTCGGCGGTGACGGCGACGTCGAGGCCGCTCGTGCCGAGCGTGCCGGCCGCCCGGTCGGGCCAGACGGCGAGGGCCGCGCCCCGCGGCGCCGGCCCGTCCACCACCGTGGCCACGGTCACCGGCTCGCCCGCGGCGACCGAGGCGGCCACCGCGCCGAGCGCCGGGTCCGACGCGGCGGTCACCGGCCGCACCAGCAGCGTGATCTCGCCTCCGCAGGTCAGCCCGACGGCAAAGGCGTCCTCGTCGCTGTAGCCGAAGGTCTCCAGGCGCGGCTCGCCGCTCGCCACGACCTCCTGCGCCAGCTCGAACACCGCGCCCTCCACGCAGCCCCCGGACACGCTCCCCACGACCTCGTCGTCCGGGCCCACGGCCATCGCGGCACCCGGTCCGCGCGGCGCGCTGCGGCTGACCGCGACGATCGTGGCCAGCCCGAACGGCATCCCGGCCGCGTGCCAGCGCGCCAGCGCCGGCAGGATCTCACGCACCATCCGCTCCTCTCACCCCGGCCGCACCGGTCCGCGCGCCCCGCACCACCGCCGCCAGCCGCTCCAGCGCCCCCAGGCTGTGGCCGGGGACGAAGGCGTCCACGCTGGGCAGCGCCGCCGCCATGCCGGCCGCCAGCGGGGCGTAACCGGGCCGTGCCTTGCGGGGGTTGGCCCACACCACCTGGTGGGCGAGGGCGTGCAGCCGGCGCATCTGCTCCCCCAGCAGCTGCGGATCGCCGCGTTCCCAGCCGTCGGAGAGCAGCACGACGATCGCGCCGCGCGCCATCCCGCGCCGGCCCCAGCGGTTCAGGAACTCCCGTACCAGCTCACCGAGCCGGGTACCGCCGCGCCAGTCGGGCACGGCCGCGGCGACCGCCGCCATCGCCGCGTCCGGGTCCCGGTGCGACAGTTCGCGGGTCACCCGGGTGAGCCGGGTGCCGATCGTGAACACCTCCGTACGGCCGCCGCGCACCGCCGCGTGCGCGAACCGCAGCAGCGCGTCGGCGTACGGCGCCATCGAGCCGCTCACGTCGACGAGCAGCACGACCCGGCGGGGCAGCTGCGCGCGCGCGTGCCGCCGCAGCCGGACCGGTTCCCCGCCACGCCGCAGCAACTCCCGTACGGTGCGCCGCGGATCCACCTCGCCGCGCCGGGCGGACCTGCGCCGCGCCGAGCGCCGGGCCTGCCCCCGGAGGGCGAACGCGGCCAGCAGACGGCGCAGTTGGTCCCGCTCGGCGGGGCCGAGCGAGGCGACGTCGCGGTGCCGCAGCACCTCGGCCGAGCCGGCGAGCGCCGCGACCGGCGGCCCCGGCGGCCCGCCGGCACCCGGCGTGCCCGCGCCGGTGTGCGCCTCCCGGGCGGCGAGCCGGAGCCGGGGCGGGGGAGCGGCGCGCACCGGCTGCGGGGGTCGCTCGCCGGAGCGGCCGAAGTACGCGGCGAACACCCGCTCGTACCGCTCCAGATCGTCGTGCCCGCCGCACAGCGTCGCCCGCCCAGCCCAGTACACGTCCGCGCGCACCCCGGGACGCAGGGCGGCAACGGCGCGCAGGAAGGCGTACAGCCGCTCGGTACTCGCCTCGGTGCCGGCCGCCCGCAGCGCCCGCACGAAACCGACCAGCACGGCATCCGCCGCGACCGGCGCCGCGTCCGAGCCGGGGCGGGGGTCCGTCGCGGGTGGTCCGGTGTCCGGCCGCGGGGTCGTGGCGTCCGTTCCGGGCCCGTCCCTCCGCGCGGGCCGCCACCCGGCGCCGCCGAGCCCTTCGGCAGCCGCATCGGGATGACGGCGCGCCCCGTTCCCGGCCGTACCCACCGCCGTCACCCGCCCCGGGCCGCGAGGACCGCGGCGAGATCGAGGCCCCGTGCCCGGTCGGCGTCCTCGCGGTACTTCAGCACCGAGCCCAGCGTCGCGACCGCCAGGTCCGCGTCCACCTCGCTCGCCCCCAGCGCGTCCAGGGCCTCGGCCCAGTCCAGAGTCTCCGCCACTCCGGGCGGTTTGAGCAGGTCGGCGCCCCGCAGCGCCTGCACCAGGGCCGTCACCTGCTCGGCCAGCCGTGCCGACACCCGGGGCAGCCGGCGCCGCACGATGGCCAGTTCGCGGGCGAAGGAGGGATGGTCGAACCAGTGGTAGAGACACCGCCGCTTCAGCGCGTCGTGCACCTCCCGCGTGCGGTTCGAGGTGAGGACGACGACCGGCGGCTCCTCGGCGCGCAGGGTGCCCAGCTCCGGGACGGTGACGGAGTACTCGGACAACAGCTCCAGCAGGAACGCCTCGAACTCGTCGTCGGCCCGGTCGATCTCGTCGACGAGCAGCACCGACGGTTGGGTCTGCAGGGCGCGCAGCAGCGGCCGGGCGATGAGGAAGCGCCGGTCGTACAGCTCGCTCTCCAGACGGTCCGCGTCCGTCACCCCGGCCGCCTCTGCGGCGCGCAGATGCAGCAGCTGACGCGGGAAGTCCCAGTCGTACAGGGCCTGCGAGGCGTCGATGCCCTCGTGGCACTGCAGCCGGATCAGCGTCGCGCCCAGGGCCTCGGCGAGGGCGGAGGCGAGCGCGGTCTTGCCCACGCCCGCGTCGCCCTCGCAGAACAGCGGCCGGTGGAGCCTCAGGGCCAGGAAGCAGGTGACGGCCAGCCCTTTGTCGACGAGGTACCCCGTCTCCTCCAGCCGGGCCCGCACCTGTTCCGGGTCGTCCATCGCGATGATCGGCGCTCACCCCATTCCGGACGCGGTCAGCACCGCCCGCCGGGTCAGCACGCGCGCCAGGTGTGCCCGGTACTCCGGCGATGCCGAGACGTCCGCCGACGGCCGGGTGCCCTCGGCGGCCGACTCCGCGGCCCGCGCCACCGGCCCGGGACCGTCGGCGCCGGCCAGCGCCCGTTCGGCCTGTACCGCCCGCAACGGGGTCGAGCCCATGTTGGTCAGGCCGATCCGCGCCTCGGCGATGTGCCCGTCGTCGCGCCGCACCAGTGCCGCCACGCCGACGATCGCCCAGGCCTGGGCGACCCGGTGGAACTTCTCGTAGTGGAAGCTCCAGCCGCCGGTCTTCGGCACCCGTACCTCCACGAGGAGTTCGTCGGGCGCGAGCGCCGACTCGAGGTAGTCCACGAAGAACTCCCGGGCCGGGACGGTGCGGCGCCCGTTCGGCCCGGCGGCGACCAGTTCGGCGTCCAGGGCCAGCACCACCGCCGGCAGGTCCCCGGCCGGGTCGGCGTGCGCCAGCGACCCGCCGAGGGTGCCCCGGTGTCGTACGGCGGGATCGGCGACCGTGGCGGTCGCCTCGGCCAGCAGCCCGGCGTGCCGGCGCACCAACGGGTCGCGGAGCACGTCGTGGTGGGTGGTCAGGGCGCCGATGACGAGCGTGTCGCCGTCCTCGCGGACCCCGCGCAGTTCCGGGATCCGGCCGACGTCCACGACCAGCTCCGGGAAGGCCAGCCGGAGCCTGAGCAGCGGCAGCAGGCTCTGCCCGCCGGCCAGCACCTTCGCCTCCTCACCCGCTTCGGCGAGCGTGCGCACCGCCTCCTCGACGCTCGTCGGGCGGGCGTAGTCGAATGCCGGGGGAATCATGCCGACGCCTCCTTCACCGCGCGCCACACGCGCTCGGGTGTGCAGGGCATGCGGACGTCGTGCACGCCGAGCGGCCTGAGCGCGTCCACGATCGCGTTGACCACTGCGGGTGTCGAGGCGATCGTGCCCGCCTCGCCGACTCCCTTGACGCCCAGGGCGTTCGAGGTGGCCGGTGTCTCCGTCCGGTCGGTGACGAAGTCCGGCAGATCAACCGCTGACGGCACGTGGTAGTCGGCCATCGTGCCGGTGAGGAGGTTGCCGTCGTCGTCGTACACGGCCTCCTCGTACAGCGCCTGCGCGATGCCCTGCGCGAGTCCGCCGTGCACCTGCCCCTCGACGATCAGCGGGTTGACGACCCGGCCGACGTCGTCGACGCACACGTACGACCGGATCCGCGTCCGGCCGGTCTCGATGTCCACCTCCACCGCGCACAGGTGGGTGCCGTGCGGATACGAGAAGTTCTCCGGGTCCACCACGTGCTCGGCGTTGATCGAGGGCTCGACGCCGTCGGGCAGGTCGTGATTCGTGAACGCCTCGAAAGCGATCTCCTGGATGGTCCTGCGGGCCTCCGGCGAGCCCTTCACGGAGAACACGCCGTCGTTGAACTCCAGGTCCTGCTCGCTCGCCTCCAGCATATGCGCGGCGACCCTGCGCGCCTTCTCGACGACCGACCTGGCGGCCCGGTGGACGGCCTCGCCACCGACGGCCAGCGACCGGGAGCCGTAGGTGTCCATGCCCTGCGGGGCCGTCGAGGTGTCGCCGTGCAGGACCTGGACGTCCTCGAAGGGCACGCCGAGCACGTCCGCGGCGATCTGGCTCCAGCACGTCTCGTGGCCCTGCCCGTGCGGACTGGTCCCGGTGACCACCTCGACCTTCCCGGTGGGCAGCATGCGGATGCTCGCCGCCTCCCAGCCGCCGGCCCCGTACCTCAGGTCGCGCAGCACCCGGCTCGGCGCGAGCCCGCACATCTCGGTGAACGTCGACACGCCGATGCCGAGCCGTACCGGGTCGCCGCGCTCGACGCGCTTCTGCTGCTCGGCGCGCAGGTCGTCGTACCCGAACAGGGCGAGCGCCCTGTCGGTGGCCGCCTCGTAGTCGCCGCTGTCGTAGGTCAGTCCCGCGATCGTGGTGTACGGGAACTCCTCGTGCCGGATCCAGTTCCGGCGCCGCAACTCCACCGGGTCCACGCCGAGTTCGGCGGCCAGCTCGTCCATGATCCGCTCGATGGCGAAGGTCGCCTCGGGCCGCCCGGCGCCGCGGTAGGCGTCGGTGGGCGTGCGGGTGGTGAAGACGCCCGTGCAGGTGAACTCGTAGGACTCCATCTTGTAGATCGCCGGGTACATGAAGGCGCCCAGGATCGGGATGCCCGGCGTGACGAGCATGAGGTAGGCGCCCATGTCGGCGAGAAGGTCGACCTTGAGCCCGAGCAGTCTTCCCTCGCGGGTGGCGGCGATCTCGATGTCCTGGATCATGCCGCGGCCGTGATGGGTGGCGAGCGCGGCCTCGGAGCGGGACTCGGTCCACTTCACCGGCCGGCCGAGCTTCCGGGCGATCGCGAGCGCCAGGGCCTCCTCGCCGTAGACCTGGAGCTTGGAGCCGAAACCGCCGCCCACGTCCGGGGCGATCACCCGCAGCTTGTGCTCGGGGATCCCGGTGACCGTGGCCAGCATGATCCGCAGGATGTGCGGGATCTGGGTGGCCGAGTGGACGGTGTACTCGCCGGAGGCGGCGAGCGGGGTGACGACGACCGCGCGCGGTTCCATCGCGTTGGGGATCAGCCGCTGCTGGTGGTAGCGGCGCTCGAGGACCACGTCGGCGCGCTCCCGCACCGCCGCGAAGCTCTCACCGGTGGCCAGCGGCCAGGTGTAGCAGCGGTTGGTGCCCTTGTCGGCGTGGACCGGCGGGGCGTCCTCGGCCAGTGCGGCCTCCAGGTCGAGGACCGGGGGCAGCGGGTCGTAGTCGACCTCGATCGCCTCCAGGGCGTCGGCGGCCGCGTACCGGTCGCGGGCCACCACGACCGCCACCGGGTCGCCCGCGTAGCGGACCTCGTCGACGGCGACCGGGGGGTGGTCGGGCAGCACGATGTCCTCGGTCACCGGCCAGGCGCAGGGCAGTGAGCCCAGCCCCTCGGCGAGGTCGGCACCGCTCAACGCCGCGACGACACCGGGGCGTTCGAGGGCGGGCGAGACGTCGACGCGGGTGACGCGCGCGTGCGCCATCGGGCTGCGCAGGATCGCCAGGTGCAGCAGTCCGGCCACCTGGATGTTGTCGGTCCAGGTGGTCTGGCCGGTGATGAGCCGGGCGTCCTCCTTGCGCAGCCGGCGGCGGCCGACCTCGCGTTCGACGGCCTGGTCGGTCATGCCGTGACCTCCTCGGCTGCCTCCTGGGCCGGCCGCCCGGACGCGGCCAGCACCGCGCGCACGATGTACTGGTAGCCGGTGCAGCGGCAGAGGTTGCCCTCCAGGGCGTGGCACACCTCCTGCGGTGCGGGGCTCGGGTTCTCGCGGAGCAGATCGCGCGCCGCCATGATCATGCCGGGGGTGCAGTAGCCGCACTGCAGACCGTGCTGCTCGTGGAAAGCCCGCTGCAGCGCCGTCCAGGCGCCGTCCTCGGCGAGTCCCTGGATCGTGGTGACCGTCCCGCCGTCCGCCTGGACGGCGAGCACCGAGCAGCTCTTCACGGTCGCCCCGTCCAGGTCGACCGTGCAGGCGCCGCAGTTGGAGGTGTCGCAGCCGATCGTGGTGCCGGTGCGGCCGAGGCGGTCGCGCAGGTAATGGGCCAGGAGGAGACGGGGTTCCACGTCGTCCTCGTACGTCGTGCCGTCCACGTTCACCGAGATGTGGGTCATGTGCCCTCCAGACCGTGCGGGAGAGGGGTGTTCAGCCAGCGGACGTGATGTAGGTCACCCTACGGCCGTGGTCTGGTCACGGCGAGTGTGGGGACGGGCTTTTGTTGAGCGTTAATCCATTGCTGCCGGGTGTCGGTGTCTGCTGCACTGCGGGCCGTCCGTCGTCACACACAGAGAGGTCCACCGATGCGCGCTGCGTGCATGTCCGCCCAGGAAGGAATCCGCCCCGTGCCGAAGGACGTCACGCTCAGTGCATCTGCTCAATCTCGGAATTCTCGCGCATGTCGACGCCGGTAAGACCAGCCTGACCGAACGGCTGCTGTACTCCGCCGGGGTGATCGACCGGATCGGCAGCGTCGACGCCGGCAGCACCACCACCGACACCCTCGCGCTGGAGCGGCGGCGCGGAATCACCATCAAGTCCGCCGTCGTCTCGTTCCCGCTCGACGGCGTCACCGTCAACCTCATCGACACCCCCGGCCACCCCGACTTCATCGCCGAGGTCGAGCGGGTGCTCGGCGTCCTCGACGGCGCCGTCCTGGTCGTCTCGGCCGTCGAGGGTGTCCAGGCACAGACACGGATCCTGATGCGCACCCTGCGCCGGCTGCGGATCCCCACGCTGATCTTCGTGAACAAGATCGACCGGCGTGGTGCGGACGGCTCCGCCGTGCTGGACCAGATGGCCCGCAGGCTGTCCGTTCCGCTCGTACCGATGGGTGAGTCCGCCGCGCCCGGCACGCCCGCCGCCCGTTTCGTTCCCGGCCTCGGCCCGGCCGCGCTGGACGTGCTCGCCGACCACGACGACGACCTGCTCGCCGCCTGTCTCGACGGCCCGGTGACCGAGACGCGTGTGCACACCGCCCTCGTCGCCCCGACCCGCCGCGCGCTGGTCCACCCGGTGTACTTCGGCTCCGCCGTCACCGGAGCCGGTGTTCCCGAGCTGATCACCGGCATCGAGCAGCTGCTGCCCCCGGCCGGCGGTGACCCGGCCGGCCCCCTGTCGGCCATGGTGTTCAAGGTCGAACGCGGCCCCGCCGGGGAGAAGGTGGCCTATGCCCGCGTCTTCTCGGGCACTCTGCGCGTCCGTGACCGGGTCCCGTTCGGCGGCGGGGGAGCGGAGGAGGTTCCGACGGACGGTGGGACACCGGGCCGGGGCGCCGACGGGCGCGCCGAGGACCGGTCCGCCGGCCCCGACCGTACCGTGGCCGCGCGGGCCGTCGCAGGCAGTGCGAACGGCCGGGGCCCCGATGGGCCGGCGGATCGTCCGGGCGGCGGCGCCCGGGTCGCCGGCCGCGATGCGCGGCGCCGTGCCGAGGGCCGTGTCACCGGGCTCAGCGTGTTCGAGGCCGGTACCGACGTGCGACGGGACCGGGCCGCTGCCGGACGGATCGTCAAGGTGTGGGGGCTCGGCGACATCCGGATCGGCGACACCCTCGGCCGGCCGGGCGCGGGATACCGGCACCACTTCGCGCCCCCCACCCTGGAGACGGTCGTCGTGCCCGGCTCCGGCACCGGCCGGCGCACGCTGCACCTCGCGCTCACCCAGCTCGCCGAGCAGGATCCGCTCATCGGTGTCCGGCACGACGAGCAGCGCGGGGAGACCTCGGTGTCCCTGTACGGCGAGGTGCAGAAGGAGGTGATCCAGGCGACCCTCGCCGAGGAGTACGGCCTGGACATCACCTTCCGCGAGACCACGACCCTGTGCATCGAACGGCCGGTCGGCACCGGGCACGCCGTGGAGTTCAACAAGAAGGACGGCAACCCGTTCCTCGCCACGGTCGGCCTGCGCGTCGAGCCCGCATCGCCCGGCGCGGGCGTGGAGTTCCGGCTGGAGGTGGAGCTGGGCTCGATGCCGTACGCCTTCTTCAAGGCCGTCGAGGCCAGCGTCCGCGAGACGCTCGGCCAGGGGCTGTACGGCTGGCAGGTCCCCGACTGCACGGTCACCATGACCCACTCCGGCTACTCGCCCCGCCAGAGCCATGCCCACCAGGGCTTCGACAAGAGCATGTCGAGCACCGGCTACGACTTCCGGGGCCTGACCCCGCTGGTCCTGACCGAAGCGCTGCGCCGGGCGGGGACCCTGGTGCACGAGCCCGTGCACCGCTTCCGGCTCGAGACCCCGGCGGACGCGCTCGGCACGCTGCTTCCGGTGCTCGCCCGGCTGGGCGCCGTACCGGAGACCACCGACGCGCCCGGCGCGGCCTGTGTCCTCCAGGGCACGGCGCCGGCCGCCCGGGTGCACGAGCTGGAGCAGCGGCTGCCCGGACTCACCCGGGGCGAGGGGGCGCTGGAGACGGCGTTCGACCACTACGCGCCGGTCACCCGCGGCACGGTCCCGCGGCGGCGGCGCACCGACCACAACCCGCTGAACAGGAAGGAGTACCTGCTCAACGTGACCCGCAGGGTGGGGGACCGGGCCACCGAACGGACTGATGGTCAAGTCACCTGAGAGTCAGGACCGCTTGATGCCGACCGGGCGCCGCCGGACTGTGGTGGACATGTCGTTTTTCCGGGAGTCCGCCGGCCGTCCTGGTCGTCCTGTGCGGATTCCTGACGGTGGCGGGCCTCCCGCCCGCCGCCGCCACCCCGGCCGGCTCCCTCTGGTACGACGGCGCCCCGCTCACCGTGCGGCGCGGCCGGTTCACCGACGGCCAGGGGCGCGAGATCGCCCTGCGCGCGGTCCGTGCGGTGGAGCACTCGGCGGGCCAAGGGCACCGGGCGGTGCCGGTGGGCGCTACCGGGCGGACGGACCCGCCCAGTCGGCCCGGACGTGTCCCAGCCGGACGCGCTGCGGATGGTCGCCGACCGGTACCGACAGCACCTTGCGGCCGGTGGCGAAGTCGATGGCGGTGACCTGGTCGGCGCCGGCCTCGGAGATGACGCAGTCCCTGCCGTCGCCGCTCACCGTCGCCCAGTACGGTGTCGAGGCGGTGATGAGCGGGCCGGCGTCGAAGGAGGCCCGGTCGACCACGGTCGCGTAGTCGTCCATCGTCCCGGCGACGCACAGCTTCGTTCCCTCGGGGTTCATCGAGATGCCGTGGTGGCGCGAGTCCAGCAGCCAGGTGGTGCGGTCCGGACTGGTCGCGGGATTCTCCGGCAGCGTCTTGACGCGGGTGATCCTGTCGGTGGCGACGTCGTACTCGAGGAAGCCGTTGAAGAACGACACCTGGAAGTACAGCTTGGACCAGTCGGGGGCGAACGCCGCGGGCCGGACGGCGTCGGAGAAGTCCTTCAGCCCGGCCGCGTCCAGCCGCTGCCGCATGTCGATCGTTCTGACCTGCTTGAACGTGGTGGCGTCGACGATCGTGATGTGCCGGTCGCCCTTGGTCCAGTCCCAGGCCGGGTCGTCCAGGGAGGTCGTCACCTCGCCGATCGACATGTTCCAGATGTACCTGCCGCCGTTGGTGAAGAAGTTCTCGTGCGGCTTGTCGCCGGTGTCGAACTCGCCCAGTTCCCTACCGGTGTCGATGTCCAGCACCTGCACCTTGTCCGCGGTGGACGCGGAGACGGCGACCCGGGTGCCGTCGGGCGAGACGGCCATGTGGTCGGCGCGGTAACCGGCCACAGGGAAACGCCAGTTGACCTTGTCCGTGGCCAGGTCGATGGAGACGACGTCGGCGAAGCTCGGCCGGGACACGACCACGGACTCGCCGTCGGGCGTGGAGTACATGTCGTCCACGTACTGGTCGTGTCCCTCGCCGACCTCGTTGCGGATGGACGTGTAGTAGATCCACTTGATCGGGTCGGCGTCGATCTCCGCCAGCCGCTGGGCCTTGTCCGGGACGACGTCGATCCGGCCGATCTTCGCGAAGTCGCCGGAGGACTTGATGACGTCGGCGGTGCCGTCCCAGTTGTTGCCGACGAACAGCACCTCGCGCAGGCCGTCGGGGGTGCCGCTCGCGGCGGAGGCGGCGGTCGCCGGGCCGGCGACGGTCAGGGCGAGGGCTGCGGCCACGGAGCACAGGTGCCTGGATCTGGAGGCAGGCATGACTGCTCTCACTTTCTCGAAGACGTGAGGAGAATCTGAACACAGGTGCTTTCACAGTGAACTTACTGAAAAGTAAGGAGCGAACCGCCTTCGCGACAAGATGTGTGCACGACAAGATTGGGCGAGCGAGGGCCGGACGGAGGGGACAAGGTGACGGGCAGGCTGAAGGCGCCGACGGGCCGCTACGGCGGCAGATCAGCCGAGGAACGGCAGGCCGAGCGGCGCCGCCGGTTCCTGGACGCGGCCCTGGAGCTGTTCGGCGGCACCACCGGCTACCGGAACACGACCGTCGCCGCGCTGAGCCAGGCCGCCGGCCTGTCCACCCGCCAGTTCTACGAGGAGTTCCGCACCCTCCAGGATGTCCTCGCCGCCCTGCACCTTCAGGTCAACGGCTGGGCCGAGCAGGCGGTCCTGGACGCCCTCGCCACGGCGGAAGGGCTGCCGCTGGCCGAGCGTGCCGCCGTGCTCTTCCGGGCCTACGCCGGGAACGTCACCTCCGACCCGCGCCGCATCCGCATCACCTTCGTGGAGATCGTCGGCGTCAGCCTCCGCCTGGAGGAGCAGCGGCTGGCCCGCCGGGCCCGCTGGATCGACCTCATCCGCGCCGAGGCGGACGCGGCCGTGGCGCGCGGGGAGGCGGCGCCGCGTGACTACCGCCTCGCCGCGACGGCCTTCATCGGCAGCGTCAACGGCCTGCTGCACGACTGGAGCGCCGGCTGGGTCGACGCCACGCTCGACGAGGTGGTGGACGAACTGGTGGGTCTCCTGCTCGGGATGCTCCGCCCGGAGGGCTGGCGGCAGCCTCCCGGATGACGCGGCCCATCCCGTACGACGGGCTTCGGCGTGCACGACACGGGCCTCGGCGCGCCCGCCTGTCCGAGTCGTGGCGGCGGGGGCTCGGCGCGCGGGATCGGCCCGGAGCTGGTCTGCTGGTGCGAGGGGCGTCCTGCCCGTGCCCGGAGCGGCGGACGGCCCCGCGAGACACAGGAGAGCGTGTGATGAGTACCTATCGCGTCGCGCAGGTGACGACCGCGGGCGGCCCGTTCGAACTGGTCGAGCGGGAGGTGCCGGAGCCCGGGCCCCGGCAGGTGCGGATCGCCGTCGAGGCCTGCGGCATCTGCCACAGCGACACCCTCTTCGTGAACGCCGGACTGCCCGGCGTGACCTTTCCCGATGTCCCCGGGCACGAGATCGCGGGCCGCGTCGAGGCGCTCGGCGCGGAAACGCGGGACTGGGGCTACGAGGTCGGCGACCGGGTCGCGGTCGGCTGGTTCGGCGGCAGCTGCGGCCACTGCACGTCCTGCCGCAGGGGCGACTTCATCGTGTGCGCCGACCTGAAGGTTCCCGGCTGGGCCTATGACGGGGGCTTCGCGGAGAAGGTGATCGTGCCCGTCGACGCCCTGGCCCGGATCCCCGACGCGCTGGCACCGGGCGACGCCGGGCCGATGGCCTGCGCCGGCGTGACCACGTACAACGGACTGCGGCGCAGCTCCGCCCGGCCGGGGGACCTGGTCGCGGTGCTCGGCATCGGCGGCCTCGGTCACCTCGGGGTGCAGTACGCGGCAGCGATGGGCTTCGAGACCGTGGCGATCGCCCGGGGCGCGAAGAAGGCCGAGTTCGCCGAGCAGCTGGGCGCCCACCACTACGTCGACAGCACCTCCGGCACCCCGGTCGGCGAGGCTCTGCAGTCCCTCGGCGGGGCGAGCGTGGTGCTGGCCACCGCCGGGAACTCCCAGGCCATCGCGGCCACCGTGGACGGCCTGGCGCCCCGCGGCGAACTCGTGGTGATCGGCGCGGACCCCGAGCCGCTGGGCATCAGCCCGGTCCAGCTGCTGATGAGCGGCCGGGTCGTGCGCGGCCACCCGTCCGGCACCTCACGGGACGTGCAGGACACCATGGAGTTCAGCGTCCTGCACCACATCCGCCCAATGACCGAGGCCGTCCCGCTGGACGACGCGCAGGCGGCCTACCAGAAGATGCTCTCCGGCGCCGCCCGCTTCCGGATGGTGCTCACCAACGGCTGACTCCCGGCGGACCGGCTCCGGGCGGCGCCTCGGCCGCCGAGCCGGTCCGGCGCCGCCGGTACGGGGCGGCGCAACGGTACGACACCCGCGGCAGCCGCCACGGACTCCCCGCGCCGAGAAGCTCCGGGCCGGCCGGGACGCGACCTGGGCCCCCGAATCTCCTGGCGGCGCCGGTCGCCGCGGTCGGTGTGCCTATTCGTCCCAGGCCTGGATGATCAACTGGTCGGCTATCTTGCCGTCACGCAACGTGACCATCGACTCGGAGAGGACACGGGTGCCGTCGCCGTACTGGCAGGACTCGCTGAACGCGGCGTGATCGCCCTGTACGACGCACCGGTCCAGCCGGTGCGTCATGTCGCGGTTGTAGATGTCGTGCAGCAACCCGGCGATCTGACTACGGCCGCGCAGCACCGTGGGGTGACTGGGCTGGTTGTTGTGGTCGACGATACGGATCTCCGCGTCGTCCGCGTAGAGCGACAGAAGGGTGTTGCCGGTGGTCCCTTCTATGCCGCGGCGCAATGTCTCGATGTCGAAGGCGGAACCTGTCGTGGTGCCCATGGGTGACCTCCTTCGGGCGCCGGCGGCCCGGCGGGGCGCAGGCCGCACGGACCCCCACTCTTAGAGATTCCTCCGGCCCGGCGGCCACGGCAAGCGCAGCCCCGGAGCCACGGCAGGCGCGCACGGCGGGCTCCGCCCCACGGGTGAGCGCGGGCCGCCGCCCGTGTCCGGACACGGGCGGCGGCCGTTGCTGAGAACATGACCTCAACACGACGTATCGTCGCAGCCCTCGGCCTCGCCGCCGGGGTCACCGGCCTTGCCGCACCGCTGGCGCACGCGGCCGGCACCAGCGCACCGAACACCGGGCTGATCCACCCCATGGCCACGCTCGACTCGCTCACCCTCAGCGACATCCCGGCCCAGCACAAGGAGGAGGTCCCCCGGGTCTCCGAGCAGCTGCGCGCGCTGAACCGGCTCAGCGAGTTGCACCAGGTCACCGACCTCGCGGCGCCGGCGACGGGCCTGGTGCCGGCCGTCGAGTACTGATCCACCACGGACACGGGGGCCGGCCGCCGCGCGGGCACCGGTACCGCGTCGGTGCGCCCCTTCCTGGAACACCACGCGGTTCGACGGGTGTTCGGATGCGGATCGAGGCTCCCCGCAGGTGTGGTTCAGCGTGCAGGCAGGGCATCCGTGTCCGCCCGGACCGGCCGGCCGGAAGGATGCACGGGCACCGTCGTGGTTCGTCCCGCTGTTGACCGCTCGCGCGTAGGGTCGGCGGGGAGGCAATCGAGGAAGGGGCCAGGCCATGGCGCAGGAAGTACGCGGCGTGATCGCACCGGGAAAGGACCAGCCCGTACGGGTCGAGACGATCGTGGTGCCGGATCCCGGACCCGGCGAAGCCGTGGTGCGCGTCC
>NZ_JCAJZW010000033.1:0-89175 GCF_059510455.1 Streptomyces sp. NTD91 | reverse complement strand
GGGGGTTCGACGACAGGACCCAGACCTGGTGACGTGAGTCAGAGATCCTTCGGTGGTTCCTTCCGGGCCGCCGACTTCGACGAAGCCGGCCTGCCCCAGGTGGCGTCGGGCCGCCGGAGAACCGAACGCCCGTCGCAGGCCTGCGACCTGACGGGGTATCCCCGACCCGGCACACCGGGGGGTTTCGTTCGGATCAGCCCGGGTCCGTGGCGTCCGGCACGGCACCTCGCCGCGTTGTCGGACCACCCGGGTACGCGGGTGATCCTCCGCCTTGCGACGCACCGCACCGGACGCCGCGGCCCGTCCGACCTGATCCGGACGAACCCCCTCAGCGCCCGGCGAGCATGCGCAGGGCGAGGGCGGTCATCACGGCGCTGGACACCATGGCCGTGGCGAGCCGGCCGCGGATGCCGGTCAGGAGCCGGCCGAGCAGCGCCCCGCCGCCGGCCAGGAGGAGCTGCCAACTGGCGGACGCGGCGAAGGCGGCCAGCACGAAGACGGCCCGGTCGAGGCGGGCAGGGGTCGTCGAGGTCCGGCTGCCCAGCACCAGTGCGGCGAAGTAGATCACGGTGACGGGGTTCATCATCGTGACACCCCACAGCCCCATGAAGGCCCGGGCCGGACGCGGGGGCGTCCCGTCGCTCCGTACGGCCGCCCGGGGCCTGCGACAGTGGGCGATCGCCGTCACCGCGCCGCGGATCGCCAGCAGCACCAGCACCGAGCCGGCGGCCCAGCGCAGCGGGCTCATGAGGGGCCGGAGGGCGTGTGTCAGTGCCGAGCCCCCGATCACGGCGATCAGTGCGTAGACACCGTCCGCGGTCGCGACCCCCAACGCGGCGCACGCGCCGATCCGCCACGAGGTCCGAGCGGTCAACGCCACCAGATACGTCCCGACGGCCCCCACCGGCACGGCGATGCCGTACCCGGCGACGAGCCCCGCGACCAGTGCGGCGGTCATGCGCAAACGGGTGCCGGCCCCCACCGTCGGTCCGGCTGCTGTCGGCCGGGCACCGATCGGTCGGTGGCGGTCCGAGGCAGGAGGACGGTCGGCGAGGTCATGGGCGTGATCCTGACGGCAGCCTGCCGCCACGGCAACTCCCTTTCCGGCGCGGTCGTGCGGACGCCTCGGGCCCGTCGGCTCGGCATGTGCCCCGCGTCGGCATCCCGCGTCCGCTCGTGGGGGAGGCGAAGGCACGGCCGCGGAGGGCAGCCGGCGCACACCATCGTGCTGCGGATCTCCGGGGGCACCGCCCGTGCGGAGACGACGCTGATCACGATCCACGGCGAGCGCACCTCCTTGCTCCCCGTGTCACCGCCGGGGGAAAGAACCCCGGGGTCCCAGCCGACATCCACGCGGGCGCCGGAAGCGTCACCCTGGTCCGAGCGGCCATCGTCAGGTGCCCGAGACGACCATCTGGTCGGCCAGCCGGTGCGCCTGGGCGAGCAGCGCGCCGTACGTGGCGACCTCGTCGGGGTCGTCCGTCGTGGAACGGACAAGGTCCCGGCGCAGAGCGTCCAGCGTCGTGCGCAGCCGCGCCACGGCCGCGCCCAGCTCCTCGTCGGGCTCGTCACCGAACCGGCTGTGGCTGTAGAGCCGCAGCACGTGGGCGGTGCGGCGCAGGAACTCACCATAACGGTGCGCGAGTTCGGGATGCGGCCGCGGTGCGGCGCGGTCCTCGCTCGCGGCCTCCAGCACGGTGCGCGTCACGCCCGACGTGTGCACAGCCGCATGGTCCAGCACCAGGATGGCGTCGTCGTACCCCTTGCCGGGCGGTGGTACGCCACCGGTCCGACGGCGCAGATTGCCGCGCAGGCTCTCCCGGCTCCACGCGACCGTGGAGCGGGCCTGCTCCACCAGCCCATGCAGCCGCAACGCCCGGTCGTGCCAGGCGGCGGCCTCCTCGGCGTCCCAGCGTTCCTCGGTCAGCCCCTTTGCGACGGCCCGCAGGATGTCGTGGGCCTCCTCGGTGGCCTCCCGCAGCACGGCCCGGCTGTCCCGCAGGTACAACGGCGGCCGCAGCAGCGCGTTGACAGCTATGCCGACCACGGCTCCGAACAGCGCCTCGGTGAGCCGCGCCGCGGAGGTGGCGACGCTGACGGACCCGTTGGTCAGGACGAACAGGGCACCGGTGGCCGCGTAGATGCCCTGGCTGCCCAGGCGCCGCCACTGGCCGAGCAGTATCGCGAGCGGCAGCACGACGGCCATCGCGGCCGTCGTGCCGGGCAGCAGCAGCGCGAGGGCGGTGGCCAGGACCGTGCCGGCCGCGATCGCCGCCAGCTGCTGCAGCCCGTGCGCGACCGACCGGTACACGGTGGACTCCACCAGGACCACTGCCACCCATGGCGCGACGAACGCCACCGGCGCGTGCAGCCACCAGCCGGCCACCGCCCACGCGAGCCACGCGGCCAGCGCCGCCTTCCCCGCCTGGGCGATCAGGTCCCGCTCCCGGCACGGCCCGGCCCAGGCCCGCACCACGGCGTGCGCCGCGGCGGTCACCTCCCGCCGCGACGCCTGCCCCATCACTCGTATGCCCCGCACATCGTCCTGGGTGCCACCCAGGACCCGGCCCACACCGTCCACCCGCGACGTCCGCCGTCGCCGAGGGCCGGGGCCGCCGGCATCGGTTGCCGCCAAGGACCAGGGAGGTGCGCATCACCACTGCCGATGACCGCGGGCCGACAGCCGTCGGCTCGCAGGTCGGGCCCTGTCGCGGCGGGCCGCGACGGCCGAGCGCGGTCCGCGCGGCTCGGGCAGTGCACGGCGACGGGCTGGTGAACGGCCGCAGCGTCTCGCAGGAGGACATCCTCGGACTGGTGACGGCGGCTCTGCGCCGAGCGACGACGCTCGCGGAGCACGGGCGGCGGTCGGCCTTCACGGCCTTCTACGGCGGGACCGCGCGCAACGCGCGCAGCACCGCCCACACCACCGACACCAGCGGCACGGCCACGACCGCGCCGATGACCCCCGCGACGATGCTGCCGGCGATCACCGACACCGCGACGACCAGCGGATGCAGCTGTACCGCCCAGCTCATCACCAGCGGGTGCAGCAGATGCCCCTCCAACTGGCCGATCACCACGATCAGCGCCAGCACGGCCAGCGCCGTCAGCGGCCCCCGCCCGGCGAGCGCGACGACCGTGGCCACGCCGAGCGCCACCGGCGAGCCCACCAGCGGCACGAACGCGGCGAAGAACTCCAGCAGGGTCAGCGGCAGCGCGAGCGGCACCCGCAGGACGAGCAGGGCGATGCCGACGAGCACGGCGTTGCTGGCGGCCACGATGATGATCCCGCGGGTGTACCCGGCGAAGGCCCGCCAGGCCGCCGACCCCGCCCGGTCCCAGGCCGGACGGGCGCCGACCGGCAGCAGCTGGTCGCGCATCCAGTGCCACAGGCGCTCTCCGGAGTGGATGAAGAACACCGAGGCGAACAGGGCGAGCGCGCCCCCGGCGGCCACCTCGACCACCTGGCTCAGCCCGCTGACGGCGCGGTTGAGCAGGGTGGACCGGTGCGCGGCCAGGTACCGCGTCACCTGGTTCTCCAGCGCGGACAGCCGGTCGGCACTCAGGTGGAACGGCGGCCGCCGCAGCCACTGCTCGATGCGGTGCACGCCGCCCCGGAACTCGCCCGTGAGCCGGGTCGACTCACCTGCCACGGCGTTGCCCACCAGGGCGAGCAGAGCCAGCAGGATCAGGATGCTGCCCACCAGGGCCACGGCGACGGACAGCGGCCGCGGCAGGAACCGGTCCAGCAGATCCGCCAGCGGGCGCAGCACCGAGGTGATGATCAGCGCGAGGAACAGGGCCACGGCGACGAGCTGGAAGCTGCCGAGGATGCTGAACACGCCGTAGACGACGGCCCCGACGAGGATGAGCCGCCAGGCGTAGGCCGCGCCGACCCGCAGCCAGGGCACCGTCCGCTCGGCCACCGACACCGGCTCGGTGCGCGGAACGGTCGGGAGCCGTACGGTGTACGCCGGTCGGCTGCCCAGCACGCGCCGCCTGCGGCGCCGTCCGTCCGGCCCGGTCGCCCGCCGCGCATCGCCCACCACCGCTCCCGGCTCCTCTCCGTCACCCCTGATGACGGTCGGTCATACAGAACGCTAAGCGCCCGCGGCAGGACGGGCGCGCGGAACGCACCCGGGCGCGGTTTCCCCCGGACGGCGGCGTTTGCGTTGTCACGGTCCTTCGATCCACGACGACTCCTGCCGTACGGACGGAGCACGGCCTGCGGATGTGACAGGGGTGGGCCGGACGGCCCCGCCGCCTCGCGCCCCGTGCCGCCCGCACCACCGGTCCCTGCCTCCATCGGTGTCCCTCCGCACGGCCACCGCCACGGCCGCCCCACCTGCGCGCCCGCGCCCGGGACCGGCGCCGGTGACCGGCCGGTGCGGACGGCGCTCACAGGACATTCACATCCATGGCGGGTGGCCGGGCGAGGGCGGGGCACTCGGGCCGTGTCGTCGGCAGAGAGAAGTCCGCCGTGATCACTGTCGCCGTGTTGTTGCTCCCCGTCCTCAGCCTCGTGCTGTACGGCCTCGACCAGGTCGAGGACCGCTGGCTGCTGCGGCCCCCGACGGCCCGGCAGGCCGGGCCCCGCAGGCACCGCCGTACGAGGACGGGCCGCCGCTGACCCGTCGGGGGGCCGTCCCCGTCCACCGGACGGCGACCTCCGGTCCGCCGGGAGACGGGCGCTCGTCCAGGAAGCGGCGGCCCTCACCGGTCCGCCGTCGTCTCCTCGTCCGTCGTCGTTCCGTCGGCGCCCTCGGTACACGGCCGGTAACGCACGATCGCCCGTCCCAGTTGGATGCGCTCCTCTTCGGGAAGTGTCCCGCCCTGGGCGTAGTCGAGGATGTGCTCGGCGACGGTCCGCAGCTTGGTGTTGGTGCGCTGGGAGACGTCCCGCAGCGCCCGCCAGGCCTCCTCCGGGGCGATCTGCCCGAGAACGACCACGGCTCCGATGGCCTGGTCGATCAGCGCGTGCGAGGACACGGCCTGCCGCAGCTGCCGGTTCTCGGCGACGAGTCGTTCGTACTCTGCGGCGAGGTCGGTGCTCGAGAGCAGGACCAACGGATGCTGCCGGGAGAGGACGAAGAAGGTCATGGAGCACCTTTGCGGGTGGGGGGCGTCACACTGCAACGCCTGCCCTCGATGGGCGCGTGCACACCAGCCGTCGAGGGGCGCCTGCACCCCCTATTGAACCAGCGGCGCCCGGCGGCCTCACGCCGCACGGGCCTCCCGCACGGTGCGTACATGCGTGCGCCGTCCCTCGCCCGGGCCGGTTCTCAGCCCTCCTGACCGGCGCTCTCGGTGGCCCGGGCCACCGGCAGCAGCTCACGGATGTCCGCGGGGAGGGCCTCGGCCATCCGCTCGTTCAGTTCCGGGGCGAGCGCGGCGTCGAGCACCTCCAGCACGGCGGCGGCCTCGCCCAGTGCCCGGTTCTCGTCGGTGCCCGCCCGGTCGGCGATGCGCCCGGCGAAGACCGGCAGCCCGAACCGTTCGCCCGACGTCCCCGAGTCTGCTCCGGCCGAGGCGTCGGCCGCCTCCCGCATCGCCGCCGCCATGTCGGGCGGCAGTTGGGCGGCCACATGCCGGGCCAGCCCGGAGGGCAGCCGCTCCGCGAGCGTCCGTACGACGGCGTGCGCGGCGCGTTCGGCCGAGCCCCGGTCCGGCAGCTGCGCCAGCGCCTGCACCTTTCCGATCATCTCGTCGTGCCGCATGAGACCGGTCCCTTCTTCACGAAGCCCTGTCGGACCGGCACCGACCAGGGCCGCTCGACACCCGGCCCGAGTACCCGGTCGCCGCGGCAGGTACCCGGCTCGCCGGAGTGGCGGACCCGTCGCGGGGTAGGCGTGGGCGGCGGACGAACGACCCGGACAGCGGCGGAGGCCGAGTGAGGTGCGCATGACGGGATCGGGTCTGGCGGCGCCGTGGTGGGACGCGCAGGGCGGCCAGGGGCTGCGGCAGCTGGCCGAGCTGGCGCTGGCTCTGCTGCTGTCCAGCCTGATCGGCTGGGAGCGGGAGGCGCAGCAGAAGAGCGCGGGACTGCGCACGCACACGCTGGTCGGCATCGCGAGCGCGCTCATGATGGAGGTGTCCCAGCACGGGTTCACCGCGGTGCTCGGCCTGCACAACGTCTCCTTCGACCCGTCCCGGGTGGCGGCCCAGATCGTCTCCGGGATCGGCTTCATCGGCGGCGGCCTGATCTTTGTACGACGGGACGCCGTACGCGGTCTGACGACGGCCGCCACCATTTGGCTGACCTGCGCGGTCGGCATGGCCTGCGGTGGCGGGCTGCCGGTCCTCGCGCTGGCGGTGACGGCGCTGCACTTCCTCGTGGTGCGGGGCTATCCACGGTTCACGTCCCGGCTTGTCCCGGACACGGCCGCCGCCTTCGAGGCCCGGCTGACCTACCGCACCGGCTCGGCGCTGCTGCCGCGCCTGATGCAGGCCCGTACCCGGCGCGGCTTCAGGATCACGCAGGTCAAGGTCGAACGGCTGCCCGGGCGCACCGACGACGCGGCCCGCGTGCTGCTGGAACTGGAGGGCGCCGGCGATCCGACGGGGCTGGCGTCGGAGCTGTTCCAGGACGAGGGCGTGCTCGACGTCGAGGTGAGCGCCGCCGCGGACGACGCGTAGCCGGCTCAGCCCTCCGTCGTTTGCTGTGTCCATGTCCAGGCGTACTGCAGCCAGTCCGCGACCGTCAGCGCGCCGAGGCCGCCGCACCCCAGGCGGGTGAGCCGGGGTGCCGCCGTGTAGGAGCACACCAGGGTGCCCACGGCCCAGGCGGAGATGCAGAACGGGCAGGACAGCAGCTCGCCGACGGTGCGCCGCAGTCCCTCGCCGCGCGGTTCGTCGATGACCTCGTTCGCCTCGCCCTCCCCGGCCCGGCGGGTGAAAGGCGCCCGTAGAAAGCTCGTGACCTTGTCCCTGCTCAGCAGCCTGGACGTCTTGTACGCCGCCGTCCCCAGCAGCACAACGTCCCACGGCGGCACCGTCTCCGGCAGCCGCACACCCCGGCGCCGGGCCAGCAACGCGAACGCTCCCGCGCCGGACGCGAAGACACAGGCGAGCGCGGCGTACCCGGCCAGCGGGACGTCGCTCCGGCCGTCGTACTGCTCGGCGTCCGTCGTCATGCCGCTGACCTCCGGTGAGTGCGTTGCCGTGGCCCGCGACGGGTTCCCCGGGGTGCGGAGGCGACACGTGAGCGGCAGGGGCCGGATCCACGGCGACGGGGGGCGCCGGCGCGGGGCGGACGGAGGCGGGCCGCCGAGCGGTGGTGATCCGGCGTGGGCGATGCCACATATGACCTGGTTCGCACTCCCTCCCGGCGACGCCCGGTGCCGGGCTACCGTTGCCTCGAGCCCCTGTTCCCCTCGCCTCTCGGACGGCCCGGCTGTGCTCACAGATCTGTCCCCCCTCATCGCCGCGACGGCGCGCTGGCTGACGGCCGCCTATCCGCCCAGCGGCGGCGCGCTGGCCGCCGCGTTGTGCGAGGCGCAGGCCCGGCAGGCCGTGACGGTCGCCGCGTGGCTGCGCTACCCGACCGAGATGGACGCGGCCCTGGTGACGATGGCCGGGCCCGGCGGTGCCGCCCGGCTGGACTGGATCACCGGCGCCGAGCCGGCCGGCGAGGACGGCGCGGCCCAGGACCGGGCCTGGCGGACCTGGGTCGACGAGGTCGTGGCGAGCTGGGCGGCCGGCCTGCTGACCGACCCCGAGCTGGCCGGGCTGGCCGTCACCGCGCTCGCCGGGGGCGAACACACCTCGGGCGCGACGGTCGAGTTCCGGCGCCTGCTCGCTCCCGACGACGGCGACCGGCGCGCCGCCGCCCTGCTGCGTCATCCCGACCTCCTCGCCCCGGTGGCCGAGTTGCACCTCGACACACTCCTCGACCGCCTCGGACCGGGCCGCACCCTCGCGGCCTGAGCAGGCGGCCGGACGGCCCGGGTTCCGTACGCCCGCCGGACGGCCCCCGGTGTCGTACGCCCTCCCAGGGGTACTGCGGAGGTGGTCCGGATCCGTCCGCCGTGAGGTGAGGCCCGGTCATGACCTTCAAGAACCCCGTGCACCGCGGCGGCCCGCGCCGCGGCCGGTTCGAGCAGTTCGCGGAGTACGCCTCCAACTTCACCAGCTCGCCGGTGTTCTTCCTGCTCTGCCTGGCCCTCGTCGGCTTCTTCGACGCCGCGCACGTCGCGCATCTGCGGCTCGAACTGCTGCTGGCGGCGGGCGAGTCCATGACCGCGGTGACCCTGCTGCTCCTCGCCCTGCTGAAGAACGCCGAGATGCGGGCCGAGCACGCCGTCCAGCGCAAGCTCGACGCGATCGCCGGGGCCCTGCTGGAGGCCCACGCCGACGACCGGGGCAAGGCCTTCGAGGAACTGCGGAAAGCGATCCGTATGGAGGAAGAGACCTGACCGAACCTGACCGAGGCGGACGAAAGGGCGCGGCGGTGCTTCACGCCACCCCGAAGAGGGACGACGATGCCGTGTCATGGACATTTTGCTCGTCGCCAGCGCGTTCAACAGCCTCACTCAGCGTGTGTTCGCCGAACTGACGGACCACGGGCACCGCGTGGACGTCGTCCTCGCCTCGCACGGCCCCGACCCGGTCCGGGCCGCCGTGCGCGAACTGCGGCCGGAACTCGTCATCGCGCCGATGTTGAAGACGGCGCTGCCCGAGGACCTCTGGCGCGACCACACCTGCCTGATCGTGCACCCGGGGCCGCCCGGCGACCGAGGCCCCTCCTCGCTGGACTGGGCCGTCGCCGAACGGGCGCAAGAGTGGGGTGTGACCGTCCTGCAGGCCGAGGCGGCGATGGACGCGGGCGCGATCTGGGCGGCAGGGCAGTTCCCCGTGCCGCCCGTCGGCAAGAGCGACCTGTACCGCAACGAGGCCTCCGACGCCGCCGTCACCGCCGTCCTCACCGCCGTACGGCGGTACGCCGAGGGCTCCTACAAGCCCCGGCCACAGACGGACGACTCGGTCAGCGTGGTCTGGCGCGAGGTCTTCCGGCAGGAGCGGCGGCGGATCGACTGGGAGCGCGACGACACCGAAACGGTCCTGCGCAAGCTCCGCGGCGCCGACTCGCAGCCGGGTGTCCTGGACCAACTCCTCGGCCGGGAGGTGTTCCTGCACGGCGGGCACCCCGAGGACCGGCTGCGCGGCCGGCCCGGCGACCTCCTCGCCCGGAGGGCGGGCGGCGTGTGCCGGGCCACCCGCGACGGCGCGGTGTGGATCCCGGAACTCCGCCCCCGCAGGACCTCCGGCGACCCGGCGCCCTTTCGCCGGCCGGCCGCCTCCGTGATCGCCGCCTGGGACCCCTCCCTCCGACTCCCGGAGGACCCCGCCCCGTTGGAGCTGCCGGACGACCGGCGGACCTGGACCGACATCCGCTACCGGGAGCACGGCGACGTCGGCTTCCTCGGCTTCTCCTTCCCGGGCGGTGCGATGAGCACCGACCAGTGCCGCCGACTGCTCACCGCCTACCGGCACGCGCTCTCCCGGCCCACCCGCGTCCTCGTGTTCGGCGGGGCCCGCGACTTCTTCGCCAACGGCATCCACCTGAACGTCATCGAGGCGGCTCCCGACCCCGCCCAGGAGTCGTGGGTCAACCTCAACGCCATCGACGACGTGGTCGAGGCCGTGCTGCACACCACCGACCGGCTGGTCGTGGCGGCGCTCGCCGGCAACGCGGCGGCCGGCGGCGTCATGCTCGCCCTCGCCGCCGACGAGGTGTGGTGCCGCACCGGCGTCGTCCTCAACCCGCACTACCGGCGCATGGGCCTGTACGGCTCGGAGTTCTGGACGTACAGCCTGCCGCGCCGCGTCGGAGCGGAACACGCCCGGCGACTGACGACCGAGGCCCTGCCGGTGAGCGCGGCGTCCGCCGAGCGGCTGGGTCTCGTGGACCGGCTCGTACCGGTCGCGCCCGGCGGTTTCCCGGCCGAGGTGCGCCGCCTGGCGGCCGAACTCGCCGGCTCACCCTTCCTGGAGGCGCGGATCGCCGCCAAGGGCGCGCGCGCCGCCGAGGAGACGGACCGCTCGCCGGCGGCCTGCCGGGAGGCCGAACTGGCCCGGATGCACACCATCTTCCACGACCCCGAGGCCCCGTATCACGCCCTGCGTTCCGCTTTCGTGCGCAAGACCCCGTCCGGCTCCCCCCGGCCGCTGACCGCGCCGGCCGGAGACCTCCGGTGACCGCGCGGTTGCTCGTGGCCGGCGTCGGCAACATCTTCCTCGCCGACGACGCCTTCGGCCCCGAGGTGATCCGCGCCCTCGGCCGGCGCCCGCTGCCGCCCGAGGTGCGGGTGCAGGACTACGGCATCCGCGGCATGGACCTCGCCTACGCCCTGCTCGACGGCTACGACACCGCCGTCCTGGTCGACACCGCGCGGCACGGCCACCCGCCGGGCACCCTCTCCCTGATCGAGGCCGGACCGCCCGACGCTGACGTCGTGCCCGAGGCCCACGGCATGGACCCCGCGAAGGTGCTGGCCCTGGCCGCGCACCTGGGCGAGGAGCCCCTGCCCCGGGTCCTGGTGCTGGCCTGCGAGCCCGAGGTGCTGCCGGACGGCGACGCGGACATCCTGCCCGGGCTCAGCACACCGGTCCGGAAGGCCGTCCCCCGGACCGTGGACGCCCTGCACGCCCTGATCCCGGCCCTGCTCGCCGATCCCCGCGCGCCCCGGCCGCCATTGGGCTGCCCGGTGGAATCCGGGCCCCCCGACCCGGCTGCGCTGCCCGGTACGGCGGTCGGCTGAGCGGAAGATCGGTGGAGCCCGCGCCGCAGGGACGCGGCCGGGCTCCACCACCGCATCCGAGGAGCAGCGCCCATGTGCGGGTCCGACGTCAAGCAGGCCGTCCTCGCCAAGAACGACGGCCTGGCCGCCGAACTGCGTGCCGATCTCGCCCGGCAGGGCGTGACCGTCGTGAACCTGCTCTCCAGCCCCGGCAGCGGCAAGACCGAACTCCTCGGCCGGATCCTGGCCCGCGCGGTGCAGCGCGAGGTGCCCGTGGCGGCGCTCACCGCGGACCTGGCCACCGAGAACGACGCCGTCCGGCTGGCCCGATCCGGCGCCCCCGTCCAGCAGCTGCTGACCGACGGACTGTGCCATCTGGAGGCCCGGCAGGTGCGCGCCCGGCTGGCGGGCTGGCTGCCCGAGGACACCGCGGTCCTCTTCGTGGAGAACGTCGGCAACCTCGTCTGTCCGGCCGCCTACGACCTCGGCGAGACGCTGCGGGTCGTGCTGATGGCGGTCACCGAGGGCGAGGACAAGCCGCTGAAGTACCCCACCGCGTTCGGCTCCGCCCACCTGGTCGTCGTCACCAAGACGGACCTCGCCGAGCCGGCCGGCTTCGACGAGGCCGCCTTCCGGGCGAACGTGCACCGGGTCAATCCGGGCGTGGAGATCGTGAAGTCCTGCGCCCGCACCGGTGCCGGCGTCGGCACCCTCCTCGACCGCGCCCTCGCCGCCCGGGACGGCACGCTCCACCGCCCGCCCCTCGCACCGCATCCGCACGGTCACGACCACACCGCCCCCGCCGTATGACGGCCCCGGCCACCGGCCTCGTACGCCGCCGGCTCACCGTACGCGGCACCGTGCAGGGAGTCGGCTTCCGGCCGTATGTGCACCGGCTGGCCGCGGGCCTGGGCCTGGCCGGATTCGTCGGCAACACCGGTGACGGCGTGATCGTCGAGGTGGAGGGCCCAGCGGGGGAGGTGGAGCGGTTCTGCGCCGCGCTGGCCGAACAGCCGCCGCCCCTGGCCACCGTGACCGGCATCGCGGGCGAGGACCTGCCCGCGACCGGCGAGGCGGGCCGCTTCACCATCCGCTCCACCGAGCGGGCCGGCGGGCGCACCGAGCTGCCGCCCGACACCGCGACCTGCGCCGACTGCCTGGGCGAACTGGCCGATCCGGCCGACCGCCGGCACCGGCACCCGTTCGTCACCTGCACCCACTGCGGCCCGCGCTTCACCATCGCCACCGGGATGCCGTACGACCGCGCGGCCACGACGATGGCCGGCTTCCCGATGTGCCCCTCCTGCGCCCACGAGTACGCCGACCCCGCAGACCGGCGCTTCCACGCCCAGCCTGTCGCCTGCCCCGACTGCGGGCCGAGGCTCACCCTCGTCCCCGGCCTCGACGGCCTGCGCCCGGCGCGGGACGCGCACGCCCTCGCCACGGCACGGGCACTGCTGGCCGCCGGGCGGATCGTCGCCGTCAAGGGCGTCGGCGGCTACCACCTCGCCTGCGACGCCACCGACGACCGGGCCGTCGCGACCCTGCGCGCCCGCAAGGAACGCGGCGGCAAGGCCTTCGCAGTGATGTGCGCCGACCTCGCCGCCGCCGGGCGGATCGCGGACCTCTCCGCCGCCGAACGTGCCGCGCTGACCGGCCCCCGGCGCCCCGTCGTCCTGCTACGCAGGCGCACCCCGGCCGACGGCATCCGCCTCGCGGACGAGGTCTGCCCGGGCAGCCCGCACGTGGGCGTGATGCTGCCCTACACCCCCGTGCACACCCTGCTCCTCGGCCTGCCCGGGGATCCGCCCGGCCCCCGGGTCCTGGTGATGACCAGCGGCAACCGCTCCGGCGAACCCATCGTCACCGACGACGCCGAGGCCCTGGAACGGCTCGCCGGGCTGGCCGACGCCTGGCTCACCCACGACCGTCCCATCGCCTCGCCGTGCGACGACTCCCTGGTGCGGGTCCGCCCGGACGGCACCGAACAGGTCCTTCGACGGTCCCGCGGCTACGTCCCGCGCGCACTGCGGCTCCCCGTGCCCGTACCGCCCGTGCTCGCGGTGGGCGGCGACCTGAAGAACGTGCCGTGCCTCGGCGAGGGCGAGCACGCGTGGTTCGGGCCGCACATCGGTGACATGGGAGAGCTTTCCGCCCTGGAAGCCGCCGAGCGCGCCGAACGGCACCTGACCCGCCTCACCGGCGTCACTCCGGCGCTGGTCGCCGCCGACCGCCACCCCCGCTACCACTCCACCCGCCGGGCCCGCGACCGTGCCGCCCGGTTGCCGGGCGGCGTCCTGCGGCTGGTCCAGCACCACCACGCCCACATCGCCTCCACGATGGCCGAACACGGCCTGGACGGCACCACGCCGGTGATCGGCGTCGCGTTCGACGGCACCGGATACGGCGACGACGGCACCGCGTGGGGCGGCGAGATCCTGCTCGCCGACTACACCGGCTATCGGCGCTTCGCCCACCTGACCCCCGCCCCGCTGCCCGGCGGCGACGCCGGTGTGGCCAACCCCTGCCGGCTGGCGCTGGCCCGGCTGTGGGCGGCCGGGCTGCCGTGGGAGCCGGACCTGCCGAGCGTACGGGCCTGCACGCGGACAGAACTCGCGGTACTGCGACGGCAGCTGGAGCGGCAGCTGGCCTGCGTGCCGACCTCCGGCATGGGGCGCCTGTTCGACGCCGTGTCGTCCCTGGTGGGGGTGTGCCACCGGGCGGAGTACGAGGCGCAGGCCGCGACGGAGCTGGAGGCGGTCGCGCTCCAGGCCACGGACGCGGACTGCGGGGCCTACCCCTTCGGACTCTCCGGGAACGGGCAGCTCGACCCGGCGCCCATGCTCCGCGCACTCCTCGACGACCGGCAGAGCGGCACTCCCGCACCGGTCCTCGCCGCCCGCTTCCATCGGGGCGCCGCACAGGCAGTCGTCGGCGTCTGCCGACGGGCACGCGCGGAGACCGGGCTGACCACGGTCGCCCTGACCGGAGGCGTCTTCGCCAACGGACTGCTGGAGCAGGAGTGCACCGCGCTGCTGGCCGGGGACAACTTCATGGTCCTCAGGCACGGCGAAGTCCCCCCGAACGACGGAGGGTTGGCGCTCGGTCAGCTCATGGTCGCGGGAACGGCAACCAACCACGAGACGGAGTGACCACATGTGTCTGGCAGTGCCCGGCAAGGTCGTGTCCATCGACCATCGCGCCGACCCCCTGACCGGGCTGATCGACTTCGGCGGAGTGCGCAAACAGGCGTGCCTGGAGTACCTGCCCGACGTGCGGGTGGGGGAGTACGTCATCGTCCACGTCGGCTTCGCGCTGCAGCGCCTGGACGAGGAGTCGGCACGGGCGTCGCTCGAGCTGTTCGAGCAACTGGGACTCCTCGACGAGGAGTTCGGGGACGCCTGGCAGCAGGCGGCCCGGCAGGAGAGCGGGAGTGAGGCGCGGTGAAGTACATCGAGGAGTTCAACGACCCAGGTCTGGCACGCCGGTTGCTGGACGAGATCGGCGCCACGGTCACCCGGCCCTGGGCGCTGATGGAGGTCTGCGGCGGCCAGACCCACTCCATCATCCGCCATGGCATCGATCAACTCCTGCCGGACGGAGTGGAGTTGATCCATGGCCCTGGTTGTCCCGTGTGTGTCACGCCGCTCGAGGTCATCGACAAGGCCCTGGACATCGCAGCCCGGCCGGAGGTGATCTTCTGCTCCTTCGGGGACATGCTGCGCGTGCCCGGCACCGACCGGGACCTGTTCCGGGTCAAGGGCGAGGGGGGTGACGTACGTGTGGTGTACTCACCGCTGGACGCCCTCGACCTCGCCCGGAAGAACCCGGACCGCCAGGTGGTGTTCTTCGCCATCGGCTTCGAGACGACCGCCCCGGCCAACGCCATGGCCGTCCACCAGGCCCGCCGCCTCGGTCTGGCCAACTTCAGCCTGCTCGTCTCCCACGTGCGGGTCCCGCCCGCCATCGAGGCCATCATGACGGCACCGGAATGCCGGGTGCAGGGCTTCCTCGCCGCCGGGCACGTGTGCAGCGTCATGGGCACCGCCGAATACCCCGGCCTTGCCGAGAAGCACCGGGTGCCGATCGTCGTGACCGGCTTCGAACCGCTGGACATCCTCGAGGGCATCCGCCGTGCCGTCCACCAACTGGAGCGCGGCGAGCACCGGGTGGAGAACGCCTACCCGCGCGCCGTGCGCGAGCAGGGCAACCCGGCCGCCCTGCGCATGCTGGAGGAGGTCTTCGAGGTCGCCGACCGCAATTGGCGCGGGATCGGCCGCATCCCCGCCAGCGGCTGGCGGCTGTCCGACGCCTACCGCGCCTACGACGCCGAACACCGCTTCGACGTCACCGGCATCCGCACCGAGGAGCCCGCCGTGTGCCGCGCCGGCGAGGTGCTGCAAGGACTCGTCAAGCCCACCGAGTGCGAGGCGTTCGGGAAGGCCTGCACCCCGCGCACCCCGCTCGGCGCCACCATGGTCTCCAGCGAGGGTGCCTGCGCGGCCTACTACCTGTACCGCCGGATGAACGGCCCGGCGGTGGCACAGGGCTCACGCTTCCCGCTGGTCTCCCAGGAGGGGATGAACCCCGTTGGCTGACATCGCCACACCTCACACGGAGGTCGTCGACCCCGCGAACCGGACCTGCCCCGCCCCCCTGCGCGACCAGCCAGTCGTCGTCATGGGGCACGGCGGAGGCGGGGCCCTGTCGGCAGAGCTGATCGAGCAGGTCTTCGCCCCCGCCTACGGCAACCCCACCCTGGCCGCCCTCACCGACTCCGCCGTCCTCGACCTGGGCGGCGCCCGGCTGGCCTTCTCCACAGACTCCTACGTCGTACGGCCGCTGTTCTTCCCCGGTGGCAGCCTGGGCGACCTCGCCGTCAACGGGACGGTGAACGATCTGGCGATGAGCGGGGCACGGCCCGCCTACCTGTCCACCGCCTTCGTACTGGAGGAGGGCGTGGAACTGGACGTCGTCAGCCGTGTCGCGCGGGCCGTCGGCGCGGCGGCCGAGGCCGCAGGCGTGACCGTCGCCACCGGTGACACCAAGGTGGTCGAGTCCGGACACGGCGACGGCGTCTACGTCACCACGGCCGGTGTCGGCCTGGTACCGGACGGAGTGGACATCCGGCCGCAGCGCGCCCGGCCCGGTGACGCCGTGATCGTCAGCGGCCCGATCGGGCTGCACGGTGTCGCCGTCATGAGCGTGCGCGAGGGGCTGGAGTTCGGCGTCGAGATCGCCTCGGACACCGCGCCCCTCGCGGACCTCGTGGCGACCATGCTGGCGGTCACGAAGGACATCCACGTCCTGCGCGATCCCACCCGCGGCGGCCTCGGCGCGTCCCTGAACGAGATCGCGCGGGCCTCCGGCACCGGCGTCCGCTTGCGCGACCGGGCCGTCCCGGTCCCGGAGGCGGTCGCGAACGCCTGCGGCTTCCTCGGCCTGGACCCGCTGTACGTCGCCAACGAGGGCCGGCTCGTCGCCTTCGTGCCCCCGGAGCACGCCGAGGCGGTGCTGGCGGCGATGCGGGCGCACCCGCAGGGCACCGGAGCCGCCCTCATCGGCGAGTGCGTGGCCGAGCACCCGGGCATGGTCGTCGTCGCCACCGGCCTCGGCGGCACCCGGGTGGTGGACCTTCCCCTGGGGGAGCAACTGCCCCGGATCTGCTGAGCACGCCCGCCCGGCCCCGTCCTCAAGGCAGGGCCGGGGCCGCCGGTTCGATGCCGGTGATCTCCAACTCCCGTCCGCTGCGCAGCTCCTGCGAGGGCCGGTCACAGTGCGGGCACCAGAAGAACGGCGGCATGCCCACCGCGAACTCCGTGGCGCACGGTGCACAGTAGGCGTGCGCCGCGACCTGCTCGACGACCAGCTCCGCCGAGGCCAGTGCCGTGCCTTCTCGGGCCACCTCGAAGGCGAAGTGCAGCGCGTCCGGCACGACGCCCGCCAGCTCGCCCACGCGGACGGTCACCGCCGACACGGCCTCCGTGCCGTCCGCACGGGCGAGTTCACCGGCCCGCTCCACGATCGCGGTCGCGACCGACAACTCGTGCACCGCCGGCTCAGCCCGGCCGCTTGGCGCCCGAGCGCAGCTTGACCATGCGCCAGATGCGCACCTCGCGCACGATGCCCGGGAACTCCCGCACGAGCAGCGCGAGCGTGAGGGCGCCGAGCGCGACCCCCTGAGCGATCAGCACGCGCTGTGCCGTCGCTCCCGTGCGCACCGCGCCGCATCTGGTTCCTGCCCGCCGTTTCCTCATCCCGATGCCCTTCCGCTGTCTCGTCCCGCCGCTCATCCCGGCGAGATGTTCGGCATGATCTTCATGATGGCGTCGTGCCGCTTCCAGTGGATGCCGGTGGAGCGGCGCGCGTCGGACGTGCCGTTCTTGTGGTGCCCCGTCTGGTGCCTGTACGGGCCCTTGTTGCCCTGGTGCAGTCCGCGCACATGCCCCGGCAGGTCGGGCTTCGCCTGGGGACGGCCCACTTTGATGGTGCTCATGGCTGTTCTCCTCTCAGGTCCTCACGACCGCTCGGTCAGCTCCGTGAAGAACCGTTCGACGGCCGGCCACACCCGGCCGCCTCCGGCGAGGCCGCGCCACTCCCGGCGGACCAGCGCGACCATCCGGAAGCAGTCGTCCACCGGCACGATCCAGTGGTGGTCCATGTCCCGCACGGTGTTCACCAACAGAGCCTCCACCTCGGGAGCCATGGTCGCCAGTGGTGGACACGCGGCGCACATCCCCGCCCAGTGGTCCGCGTCGACCTCCCAGCGCATGGCCCCGGCGGGGCTCGGGCCCTGCGCGGTGACCGTGCCGTCCGCCCGGGGCACGAAGAACACCAGCCCCACCGGCACCCCGAGCGGCGCGGTGTCCAGCGGCGCCAGGCGCACCCGCCGGCGCGGCACCAGCAGGTACCGGCCGCCGCCCGCGCCGTCGCCGGCGAACAGCACCGCACAGGCCCCGCAGGCGCACAGCAGCTCCTGCTGTTCGGCGGCGTACAGGTGACGGTGGTCGTCCGGCACGGGCTGTGCGCACAGGTCGCACCGCTCGGGGCCGTCCCGTTCGGCCGCGGAGCGGATGACCCGGGCCAGTGCTCCGTCCACGCTCACCGCGCCTCCCGCACCAGCAGGGATTCCAGCGGCACGAAGGCGGGAGCCGACGGGGTGGGCAGCTGCTCGACCGAGGTCAGCTCGGGTGCCGCCGACAGCACCGCCTCCCGGACCGCGTCCGCGACCGTGGGGCCGCCGCCGCAGCCGGACCCGCAACCGCCGGCCTCGCTGACCCGCACCCGGGCCACCTGGCCCTCCACGGCGACCAGTTCGACGTCACCGCCACGCTCGCGTACGGCCTGCCGGAGCCGTTCGACCGCGCGCTCGGCCCGGCGGGCGGGCGGTTCCGGGTGCACCCCGTGCAGCACCAGCAGGTGCGCAAGGAGCTCGTCCCCGGCCAGCCGCCCGGCAAGTGGCTGTCCGGCCAGGTCCAGCACCCGGGCCAGTGCCTCGCCGTACACCTCCGTCAGCACCCGGACCGCCTCGACGGCCGTGGTGCCGGCGGGCCCGGGCGCGGACTCCAGCCGGGCCAGCAGCTCGTCCAGCCGGGCGAGCCGCGCCTCCACCTCCGGATCCGCGAGGCGCCGGCCGTCAGCCATGGTTCGCCCCGTACGTCGGCGAGTGCACGGTCGTCAGCGTCCTGCCCTTGCCCATGTACATGTGCACGCCGCACGGCAGACAGGGGTCGAAGCTGCGCACGGTGCGCATGATGTCGACGCCCTTGAAGTCGTCCGGGCCGTTCTCCTCGAAGATCGGCTGGCCCTGCACGGCGTCCTCGTACGGCCCGGGGGTGCCGTAGCTGTCGCGAGGGCTGGCGTTCCAGGGGGTCGGCGGATACGGGTGGTAGTTCGCGATCTTCTTGTCCTTGATCACCAGATGGTGCGAGAGGACCCCGCGGACCGCCTCGTGGAAGCCGCAGCCGATCGCCTCGTCCGGCACCTCGAAGTCCTCGAAGATCTTCGTCTCACCGGCCCGCAGCAGCCCCATCGCCTCCTCCAGGAACTGCAGGGCCATGGCGGCCGCGTACGCCACGAAGTAGGGCCGGGCGCGGTCCCGTTCGATGGTGTTGCTCCACTTCGGGATCTGCCACTCCAGGGTGGTCTCCGGCAGCGACTCGCCCTTGGGCAGCGAGATGCGCACACCGCTGCCGGTCGCCTTCACGTACGGCGTGTCGACCAGGCCGCTGAGCGCGGTCGACCACAGCCGGGCCAGCGGCCCGCCGCCCGTGTCCAGGGCCAGGTGCTGACCGGTCTCCGGGTGGTACCAGCGCGGGCTCATCACCCAGCTGTAGTTGCCGTCGAAGTCACGTTTCTGCGGCACCGGCACGGTGGTCTGGTTCCACGGGTGGCGCATGTCGACCGGGTTGCCGAGCGGATCGTGCGTGACGAACGGTCGTTCGCCGGCCCAGTCCTCGTAGAAGGAGCTGCCCAGCATGATGCGCAGGCCGAGGTTGATGTCGACCAGGTTGTTGGTGACCAGCTTCCCGTCGACGACGACGCCGGGCGTGACGTACATCGCCTTGCCCCAGCGGTTCATGTTCTCGTAGCGGTAGTCGCACACGTCCGGGTTCTGCCATGCGCCCCAGCAGCCCAGCAGGACCCGGCGCCTGCCCACCTCCTCGTATCCGGGCAGGGCCTCGTAGAAGAAGTCGAAGACGTCGTCGTTCATCGCCACCGCCTTCTTCACGAAGTCGATGACGCGCATCAGCCGGCTGAGGTAGTCGGTGAAGGTGTTCGGCTGCGGCATCGTGCCGACCCCGCCCGGGTACAGCGTGGAGGGGTGCACATGCCGCCCCTCCATGAGGCAGAACATCTCCCGGGTGATCCGGCTGACCTTCAGCGCCTCCTTGTAGACCTCGCCCTCGAAGGGGTTGAAGGCCTTCATGATGTCGGCGACGGTGCGGTAGCCGTGGACGTGCCCGCGCGGCGCGTCGGTGGTCTCGGCACGGGCCAGGACACCGGGGTTGGTGGCCTTGACCATCGCTTCGCAGAAGTCCACGAAGACCAGGTTGTCCTGGAAGATCGTGTGGTCGAAGATGTACTCCGCCGCCTCGCCGAGGTTGGTGATGTACTCGGCCATCCTCGGCGGCTTGACGCCGTAGGCCATCTGCTGGGCGTAGTTGGAGCACGTGGTGTGGTTGTCGCCGCAGATGCCGCAGATCCGCGAGGTGATGAACCCGGCGTCGCGCGGGTCCTTGCCCTTCATGAACACCGAGTAGCCCCTGAAGAGCGACGAGGTGCTGTGACACTCCACGACTTCCTGGTTGGCGAAGTCGATCTTCGTGTAGATGCCGAGATTGCCGATGATACGGGTGATCGGGTCCCAGGACATGTCCACGATCTGTGCGGGCTTGCGGTCCTTGGCTCGCGTGGTGTCCTCGGTGGTCGTCATCCGGGTTCCTGCCCCTCGTCCGTCGTACGCATGGGTCTGTGGTCGCCTTCCGCTCAGGGACGCCAGTGCGGGTCGTAACCGGTGGTCAGTTCGGGCCCGTTGTGGTGCCACTTGGGTTCGCGGTTCACCGCGATGCTGGTCAGCCCGCGCAGTCGGCGGATGACGGCGCCGTACGGCTTGATCAGCGTGGACGACAGAGTGCCGCCGGTCGGCTCGTCCATGAACGGCATGAACGCGTCCGGGAAGCCGGGCATGGTGCAGCCGATGCAGATGCCGCCGACGTTCGGGCAGCCGCCGATGCCGGCCATCCAGCCGCGCTTGGGCACGTTGCAGTTCACGACCGGACCCCAGCATCCGGTCTTCACGATGCACTTGGGGGAGTTGTAGTCCACGGCGAAGTCGGCCTGCTCGTAGTACGCGGCCCGGTCGCAGCCCTCGTGCACCGTCTTGCCGAACAGCCACTGCGGACGCAGCATGTGGTCCAGCGGAGGCGGCGGCGCGGCCCCGGCCGCGTGGTAGAGCACCCAGACCAGGGTCTCCATGAAGTTCTCCGGCTGGATCGGGCAACCGGGCACGTTCACCACCGGAAGCGCGCCCTGCGACTTGAAGTCCCAGCCCAGATAGTCCGCGAGTCCCATGCAGCCGGTGGGGTTTCCCGCCATGGCGTGGATCCCGCCGTACGCGGCGCAGGTGCCGGCGGCGACCACCGCCCAGGCCTTGGGTGCCAGCTGGTCGATCCACCAGTTGAGGGTCTGCGGCTCGCCGGTGTCCGGGTCGTTGCCGAACGACGTCCAGTAGCCGTCGCCGTCGATGATGTTCTGGTTGGGGATCGAACCCTCGATGACGAGGATGAACGGCGACAACTCCCCGCGGGCCGCGGCTCGGTAGGGGGCCAGGAAGTCCTCGCCGCCCAGGCTCGGGGACAGGACCTTGTTGACGAGGTTCACCTTCGGCAGGCCCGGAATCAGGCCCAGCACCAGGTCCTCGATGGCGGGCTGTCCGGCGGCCGTCAGGGAGACGGTGTCGCCGTCGCAGCTCATGCCCTCGGAGATCCAGAGGATGTGGATCTCGTCGAACCCGTCCCCGCGCGCGTTCGCCCGGCTGGGGTTCCGGGTCACGTCCGTGGTGCCGCTCTGAGTGTTCATGTCCTCGGCCTCCGCTGCAGTCGGTCCCGGAGTCGGTCGTATGCCGCGGCCACCGGGGCCGCGAGGGTCAGGGCGGGCGGATGGTCCGGGGCGCTCGGGTGCGGGCGGGTCGGCGCGCCCGCCTTCGCCTGCGCGATCAGCCCGCCCAGCCGGTCCAGGTCCGGCTGTGCAACGTGCTCCCGCAGCCGGGGCATGAGGGTGCCCTCCTCTTCCCGGATGTGCTCCCTCACCTCGTGCCGCAGTTGCTCGACGAGCTCGTCGGGGCGCCGGTCACCCTCGCCGAGCCGGTCGAGTTCGACGAGGATCTGCTTGACTCCCATGTGCTCACTCAGGTGCTCGTCGACCTCCCGGTCGCCGTCCGGCAGCACCTTCCTGGCCAGCGGGTAGAGCAGCATCTCCTCCAGCGCCGCGTGCTTGGACAGCTCCCGCACCAGCAGCTCCACGACGCCGCGCCGTTGCCGGTGGGAGGCCGCGGCCCGGTAGTCGCGGAACAATTGCTCGACCATCCGGTGGTCGTGCGTCAGGACGTCAAGGGCGTCCATGGAACCGTCCCTCCTCCGGCCGGCCGGCCGGACGCTCGGGGGGCCGCGGGGGCTGCGGCCGGGATGGCCGACCCGGACCCGGTGGTTCGGCGGGGCCGAGGGCTTCGACCTCGCCGGGCCGGAAGTAGTGGAAACGGCCGTACCAGCCGTGCAGTTCGGCGGCCGGGTCGTCGTCGACCGTGACCGCCAGATGGACGCTGCCGTCCACGTCGTGGAAGACCGCCGCGACTCGCGCGGTGCGCCCGGCGAGGAACATGTCCTGCGCGTCGGCGCCCCGGCCGCGCGGGCGCAGCCGCACCCGGCTGCCGCCGCCGACGCGGGCGCCGTCCACGAGCACCGTGTCGGTCGCAGGGGACAGCCCGTCGTCGCCGCCCTCCTGCCACCAGGTGCGCCGTTCGGCGGGCGGGGCCGCCGGGGCCAGGGAGCGGATCGCGCCGTGCAGCCGCTCGAAGACCTCGCGGGGCATGGCCTCCACCCGGTCCACGATCTGTGCGGCCCGCGGATCGGTGGCCCGGGCCTCGGCCTTCTCCTCGTCGGTCAGGAGCATGGTGCGCAGCGTGAGGATCTCGTCGATCTCCGCCGCGTCGTGCAGATCGCCCGGGCTCTCCGGCGCCACCTGCGGCCGGTCCGGCAGGATGATGGGAGCGGACAGCATGACCGCGCCGGTCGCGCCCTTCTCGGCCGCTCCGCCGAGGACCGGGAACGTGAACGCGTTGCGGCAGCCCCGCGCCTGCTCGGCCAGGGCCTCGGGCGGATCGATCAGGGACACGAACTCCACGCCGTCCCCGCCGAGGAGAGTGTGCGTGGCGATCAGCGCCTGCCGCAGCGCCTCGCCGCGCGGGGCACGCGGGTCCGCCGCCTCGCCGGTGTTCGCGGTGCGGACCCGCAGCCGGTACAGCTCCGGGGCCAGCGGCTCCGCCACGACCGTGACGGCGCCCCGCACCCGACGGCGCCGCCGCACCGTCCGGCCCGCGCCGTCCGGCAGCGGCCCGGTGTCCGTGCCGGCCTCCGCCGACACGAGGGCCGTACGACCGTCGCCTGTCAACTTGCTCAGTGGCAGTACCAGTTCGCTCTCGCGGGGCACCGCCTCCTCGAACGACAGGTGGGTGATGCCGTCGGCCGTGCGCAACGACTCCACCGGCCGGTGCTCCCCGTCGGGGCAGGCCGCCTCGATCTGCTTGTCCTGCATCTGGAGGTACCGCACCCGCACCCGCACGACCGCGTCCGGGTCCCGCGCGCGCAGCAGGCACTCGGTCTGCTGGTACCAGGAGTCGGCGGAGCCGGCGATCCCCGGCGTGACCGGTCCGTCCCGCTCCACCCAGTCCCGGGGCAGCAGGACGCCGAACTGCCAGCGGACCCGGTTCTTCGGCGAGGAGCGGCGGTAGGGGTAGAGCAGGTACCCCTCGTAGAGCACGGCGTCCGCGACGGCCCGGATCCGTTCGAAGGCGTCACCGGCCGGGCCGTGCGGCACGTCGGCGCACCCGTCGTCCAGCACCGCGGCACGCGCCCCTCTGCCCTCGCCGCTTCCCTCGGGCATGCCGCCTCCTCATCGCGGGTCTTGCCGGTCCACTCCTTCCACCACCGTCACACCGGTCACCGACCCTCGCCCCTCCGGCGCACCGCCATTGCGCCGCGCGGGGGACGACGAGGGCCCGGGAAGGCCGCTCGACACGCTCTGTGACGGGGCGGGCAGACGGGCGCTCTCGTGCGGCCGGGCCGCGGCGGCCGGCGCGGACGACACCTTCCGCGCCGGGCGGACGGGGCGTCGAACGGCGACGGACGGCGCCGCGCAGCTGACCGGTGCCCTCGCAGCACCCTCCGGCTACGGCTCCGCCGCTGCTCGTCCTCGTGCAGCGACTCGTCGGCGGCGTTCGCCTCGTGGGCACGGACACCGAGTCCCCGGAGCGCCGGCGTTCTCCGGAGGCGCCGGGGCCGGTGCCTCAGCCGGAGGGGTTCTCCACGCGCAGGCGCACCTGTTCCTCCAGGCGCCGCAGACTGCGGTCCAGCGCGTCGAACACCGCCGCCTCGCCGGGATCGTGATCGGTGTCGAAGAACGACAGGTGCACGGTCACCTCGCTGGCCCCACTGCCGATGCCGGACACCTGCAGCCATCCGGTGTAGCTGCCCTGCTCACGCGTGCCCCACTCCAGACGCATCTGGTCGGGCTCCGCCCGCAGCAGGGCGGGCATGTCGTGGCCGGAGCGGTCCTCGTGCACCGTGACGGCGGGCGGTTCCCCGGGCTCCACGTGCACGGCGTCCGGGAGCCAGGCGTCGAGCTGGCCCATGTTGGCCGCCTGGTCGAAGACCTGCTCGGGCTGTGCGGGCATAGCGCGGGACCATTCGTACTCGGTCATGGTGATACCGCCCTTTGCTCGGAAGTCCTACCCCGACCGCGTGCCCCTTCCGGGGCGCCCGAAAAGCCTGGGCCTCCCGCACCACGCCCACGACCCCGCGCCCCAGCCCTGGCCGCCGTGAACTTGTCCGGTCAAGTTTGGGCACGGTTCTTCCGCCCGACAGCGACGACCAGTACTCATGTCCCGTTCACTGCGCACAGCCAGGCCGTGCGGACGGCACCGCTCGGCATCCTCACGAACGGGACGAGGTACCACGTATGCGACTGCGCTGGAGATCCCTCGGTGGGCTGCTGGCCCTCCTCGGCGCGCTGATCGTCGTCGCTCCCGCCCCCGCCCACGCGGCCGGGAGCAGCGGCGACCTGATCGTCAACGGCGATGCGGAGAGCGGGGGTTACTGCACCCAGGACTGGGCGGCCGCCACCACCGTCCCGGGCTGGACCACGGAGGCCGGCGGCCTGAACGTCATGTGCCACAGCGTCGCCTCCTTCGGCCTGCCGAGCGACGGCGGTACGCCGGGCAAGGCGTTCTTCGCACCCGGCGACTTCGGCGACGGGGCGATGACGCAGACCGTCGACGTCTCCTCGGCCTCCTCGGCCATCGACGGCGGGGGAGTGCACTACGACCTCTCCGGCTGGCTCGGCGGCTGGACCACCTACAGCGGCCATGTCGCGGTCAGCCTGCACTTCCACGACGCGCAGGGCCGCCCGGTCGGCGGCGCCGCCGAGCTGCCCACCGTGTCCGCGAGCGACCGGGGCCTGGCCACCAGGTTCCTCTCGCGCAGCGCCACCGGCGCGGTCCCGGCCGGTACCCGGTCCATCCAGGTCGAGGTGCAGTTCCTGTCGACGAGCGGCGAGACCGGCTACCTCGACAATCTGTCCCTCACCCTGGACACCCCGGTCGCCGCACCCGCCCCGTTGACCCCGCCGGCCTCCAAGGTGCCCGGCTACGACCATGTGTTCATGGTCATGATGGAGAACACCGACTACTCCGAGGTCATGAACGACCCGGCGGACACGCCGTACATGCACAGCCTCATGGCCCAGGGCGCCACGCTCACCGACGCCCACGGCGTCTATCATCCGAGCGACGAGAACTACCTCGCCATCGCGGGCGGCGACACCTACGCCAGGGGCGCCACGTACTTCCCGAACATCAACTCGCCCGAGCGTGACCTCGGCGACACCCTGGAGGCGGCCGGCAAGACCTGGAAGGCTTACGAGCAGGGCATGGGGACGCCCTGCAACACCAGGAACGACCACGACAGTTACTACGAGCCCGACGACGCGCCCTTCATCAACTACACCGACATCAGCGGCGACACCACGCGCTGCGCGGCGCACCTGTTCGACACCACCCAGCTGACCACCGACCTGAAGTCCGCGGCCACCACGCCGGACTTCTCCTGGATCGCCGCCGACGACTACTACGACGGCGAGGCCTCCGGCAACGGCAGCGCCACCAGTCTGAAGACCCAGGACGGGTGGCTGAAGCAGACCCTCGCCCCGGTCCTCGCCTCCCCGGCCTGGACGCAGGAGCGTTCACTGCTGATCCTGACCTGGGACGAGAGCCAGAACGAGGGCTACAACCACGTGGCCACCACGCTCGTCGGCTCCCAGGGCACCGTCCCGGCCGGCACCAGTAGCCCGCTGCACTACGACCACTACGGCATCGGCCGCACCATCGAGGCCGCCCTCGGGCTGCCCGGCCTCACCGCCAACGACACCTACGCGATGCCGCTGAACGCCGCGTTCGCCCCGTCCACCGCTACCATGCCGACGCTCACCGGCGACCTGAACGCGGTGTCCGAGGGCGGCAACGTCACCTTCCGCTACACGGTGCCCTCGGCGGCCCAGGTCAGCGCCAAGAACTGGATCGGGATATACCCCGCGGGCGCCGTCCCCGGCCGGCGGTCCTCGCTCACCTGGTCCTATGCCCCGAACGCGGGCGGTGCCCTGACCTTCCCGACCGGCGGGCTCGGCGGCGCGGGCACGTACGAGGTGTACTACCTCGCCGACGACGGCTACTCGGTCCTGGCCGGACCGTTCACCCTGACGGTGGACTGACCGCCCACGCCGCACCCGGGCCCGTGTCCGCGCGGCCGCCGTCGCGGTCGTCGCCCTGGGATCACAGACCCAGGGCGATGGCCACACGGGTCAGCTCGGCGGTGTTGGTGATGTTGAGCTTGGCCCGGATGCGGCGGAGGTAGGCGTCCACGGTATGGGTGGACAGACCCATGTGGCGGGCTGTCTGCAGATAGGTGCGGCCGGCCGCGATGTGGCGGAGCGTCTCCCGCTCGCGCGGAGCCAGCGCGGGGGCGGGGGCCTCGGTGTGCGGCGTGGCGAGAGTGGTGCTCATGGTGCTCTCCTCCGGCGAGAGATCTGACCGGTTGGGGTGATTTGCCCCTGTTGTTCCAGATTGCTCGGCGGACGTCATCGCCATGTCCGTCGACTGTCACGGGCGTGTCACAGGGCGGCCGTGAATGGTTTGAACCACTGCCTGCCGGGCTGACGTGGGGGAGGGGCCGGGTCGGACCAGCCCGGCCTGGTGGGTGTAGAGGGCGGCCTGGACCCGGTTCTCCAGCCCGAGGTGGGACAGAACGCGGTTGACCCGGCTCTTCGCGGTCGCCTCGCTCAGGCCCAGGCCCGCGGCGATCCGTGCGTTGGACAGGCCGCGCGCGACCGGGACCAGAACCTGGATCGCGCGCTCGGTCAGCGAGACGCCCGCCGGGGCGGGCACGGGCGCCGTCGGCAGCGGCGCGGGCGGCAGCACGGTGACGGTGTCGATGAGGCGCCGCGTGACGGTGGGGGAGAGGAGGGGCTCGCCGTCGGCCGCCGCGCGGAGGGCCTCGGCGAGCTGTTCGGGTCGGCTGTTCTTCAGCAGGAAGCCGACGGCGCCCGCGCGCAGGGCGGCGTGCACGTACTCGTCCAGGTCGAACGTGGTCAGCACCAGCACACGCGGCCCCGGCACCGGCCCCGCCCACTCCTGCACGAGCGCGGCCGAGGGCGAGACGGCCGTCCCGGTCCCGGCACGATCCCGAACCCGCTGGTCGGCGGGGCCCGGCGACACCTCCTCACGAGCCTCTTCGGCACTCACCCCGCCGACATCCGGATTGAGGTGCACGATGGTGTGGTGACACTCGACGGCCGGGTCCGGGAGACCGCCCCGAGCCCGCTCGCCGCCCGCCCGGCGCCCCTGCCCGGCGAGAGGTACGCGGAGTGGACGCGACGAAGCCGCCGGTGTGCGAGAGGAGGCGGTGACGATGAACCGGACACCTCCCACGACGGTCACGCACGTACGGCTGTGGCGCTGGCGCAGAAACCCGCTCAGGCGGCACAGCGACGTCGTCGAGGCCTGGATCGTCCTCGTGACCTGGGTGCTCGCCGTCCTCGGCGGGGCCGCCGCCGGCCTCGCGGCGGCCGCTACCGCCGGCGCGGCGTTCTCCGCACGGGAGGCCCAGGTGCACCCGGTGTCCGCCGTGCTCACCGACAGCGCGGCGCGGACCCCGGCCTCCGGGTCCGGCTACGACGACGGGCGGGTCTGGGCCGGCGTGCGCTGGACGGACGCCCACGGCGCCGTGCACACCGACCGGGCGAAGGTCCTGCCCGGCGTCCCCCCCGGATCCCTGGTGACCGTGTGGACCGACCGCGCGGGCCATGTGGTCTCCGCGCCCGTCACCGGCGCCGCCGCAGACCTGCAGGCGGCCCTGACCGGCGTGCTCGTCGCGCCGTCGGCCGGCGCGGCGGTCTGGGGCGCGGGATGGGTGGTGCGCAGCCGGCTGATCAAGCGGCGCATGGCCGAGTGGGACGAGGAGTGGAAGCAGATCGGGCCCCGGTGGGGGAACCTCAGCGGGGGACGCGGCTGACCCGCGGTGCCGTCCTGGGACGCGCCGGGCACCGGGTACGGGCGGCGCCGCCGTACCGCGGGGAGCGCAGGCCGGGGCGGGAAGGGCCATCCGCTTCTCGTGGATCCGGATTGCGCGGTGCACGGCTCGGGGCCGCTTCCCCGCGTCTGTTCTCGGTCCTTCCCGCCACTACCAGCACACCACGGAATCCGCCGTCCCACCAGGCCCGGCGGTCCTCCGCGGCGGCTGCGGAGGACGGTGACCCGAGAGGGCGACGCGGCACCGCACAGGCCGTCCCGACGCGTGATCCGGCCCGCGTGGCACGGGTCTGCTGACCACCGGGGGGCAGCGCGGAGGCGTTCCCCGTCCGCTCGGGAGACGGGCCGCCGGGCGAGGTCCGGGAGTGGCCGGGGACCCGGACCGGGCGACGGCGACCAGGTACCGGTGAGCAGCCGCGTCGCACGCCGCCCCGGCGAGCCGGGGTGCACGGCGTGCGGCTCCGCCGAGGCGCCCCGCACACCATCTGACGGTCCTCGCATGTCCGGTGCATGATCAGCCGGCCGTCCCGGGCCGGGTCCTGTCCCGCGCCTATTGAGGAGAGAGCCGTCGCGCGCTCAGCCCTGCGCCCCGCCGCGACCTGCGCGGCCGCCGCCGCGATCGGCATCGGTCCCCGTGCTCGCCGCGCCCGTGGCGCACGCCGCGCCGGCCGTGGGCGCGCCGGCCGTGACGGCGGTGCCGGCCTGGTGCCGGCGGTCGTACGCCGCCGGCCGACCGGGAGGTGAACCGCGCTCCCCGCCGGCGCACGCGCCGCACGACTCACATCTTGCGCCGGACGACGAGGATCACCAGCAGTACGGTCGCGCCGGCGGCCGTGCCATGGGCGACCACGGCCGTGAGCGGGAAGTGCCGCTCGGCCGTGGTGTCCCCGTGGGAGTGGCGGCCGGAGCTGGGCAGCCAGCGCAGCAGCATCATGAAACCGAACGCGGCCACGATCAGCACCACCGCGCACGCGGCCCAGGCCGAACTGCGCACCCCGCCCACCACATAGGCGGTCCAGGCGGCCAACCCGGCCACGGCGAGGGCCACATGCCCGAGCACCAGCCACAGCGGCAGCCGCGTCACACCGGGCCCTTCCACAGGCGGCCCGAAGGGTGCAAGAGGCGCCCGCAGATCGGGTCCAACCGCTCGGCCGCGCCTGTCCGTTGATCGACGCGGCCCGGCCTCGTACGCTCTCCCGATGGGACACGACGACCTTCCGACCCTCGAACTCGCCTTCCCCGGACCGGAACGTGACCGTGGTGTCGCGGCGATCCTGAGCGGTGAGAAGACCGCGCTCACAGGACTTCTGGAGATCTACGAGCACGCCGGAGAGGCGGTGCCGCGGGCCGGTGAGCGGTTCTCGGTGCTCGATTCCGAGGGGCGTCCGGCCGTCACGATCGAGCTCGTCGACGTACAGGTCGTGTCCGTCAAGGAGATCGACGACGACTTCGCGCGCGCGGAAGGGCGCGGCTACGCCGACGCAAAGGAGTGGCGGGCGGCCCACGAGGAGTTCTTCCGGAGCGCCGGCGTCAGCGACTTCCTGGGACATACGCCCGTCATCGGCGACGACACTCTCGTCGTCGCCCAGCGCTTCCGGGTGACCGGGGCCGACGCCCTGCCCGATCGGTGAGCGCATCGGATCCGCTCGGCGCCGATGTCACGCGAGAACGCCAGTCTTGCCCCGGACCGCGCCGCCCACCGAACCGCCCGCCGCGAAGGTCGCCTCCCGCTGGTCCCTCACCCCGGCCACGCTGCCGACGGCCGGCCGGCTGGGGGCGCTCTGGCCGCAGGGTCTGAACTCCCCCGACCGGTTCGTGGCCGGGTACGGCACCGAGGAGGCCACCGTCGGGCCCGGCGGACGGACCCATCCCGGCGGCGTCCGCATGAAGGCGCCCCTGACCTTCGACGCGCTCGACGCGGCCTGGGTACGGTTCGCCGTGACCGCCCCGCAGGGCAACGGAGGTGCCTGCCTGCTACGGCGATTGCGCGGGCCCGACTTCGCGGTCGTCGGCGGCAGGAACATCCTCGCCGCCGACGACCGTCACCGGCGGCACCCCCTGTCACCCACGTCTACCGCCTCGGCACACCCGGAACCCGGTCCTTCCCGGCGACGTTCGTGAAGCTGCCCTGACGGGCGACGGTCCGCGCCGCGGACCGTCGCCCGTCAGGGCCAGGTGCCGGAAACCGACACAGCGGCGCCGCTCCGTCTCGTCCACGGCCTCCGTGGGCCCGCTCGCCGCCTGAGCGGAGCCGCACGGGGCGCCGGCGCCGGTGTCAGTCGCGGGAGTTGCCGAACAGGATGCGGTAGCCGATCAGCAGCACCAGCGAGCCGGCGATCGCCGCGCCCCAGGTGTAGAGGTCGAAGAAGTGTCTCTCCACCGGGCGGTCGAGGAAGCGGGCGGACAGCCAGCCTCCGACGAAGGCGCCCGCGACGCCGATGACGGTGGTGCCGATCAGACCGCCCGGGTCGCGGCCGGGCAGCAGGATCTTGGCGATGGCTCCGGCGACCAGGCCGAGGATGATCCAGCCGATGATGCCCACGGTGTTGTCCTCCAGTCGGGTCGGAATCCGCGCCCAGCGCGCCGGATGCCGACACTTGGTTTGCCTGCTCGCGCAACCCTAGAGGCCGGCGGAGGCCGCCGGACAAGCGCTGTCGACCTCTGGAGACGACACGTCGAGGTTCTGCTACACGATCAAGACATTGCGCAATCGAGGAACCTGAAGGGGTCCCGGAGCGTCGATCATGATGGACGCGCGACGTGGAACGGCTGCGGAGGACGTGGATGAGTGTGTCCTTGACGAGGGGCGGCAATGTGTCGCTGAGCAGGCGGGCCCCCGGCCTGACTGCTGTGACGGTCGGGCTGGGCTGGCAGGCGACGAGCGGATGCGAGCCGGACGGGAGCGCCCTGCTGTGCGACCGGACGGGCAAGGTGCTCTCCGACGAGCACCTCGTCTTCTACAACAACCTCAGCAGTCCTGACGGTTCGGTCCGTCACGGAGGCGGTGGCGGACGGATCGACGGCGACGACCAGCGCATCCAGGTCGACCTGACCAGGGTTCCGGACGAGGTGGAGAAGATCGTCTTCCCTGTTTCGCTCTACGAAGGGGCGAGCCGCGGCCAGGCGTTCGGTCAGGTGCGGCGGGCGCACATCCGCGTCCTCGACCAGGAAAGCGGCACCGAACTGGCCCGCTACGACCTCGCCCCCGGCGGCCTGTCCACCGAGACCGCCCTGGTCTTCGGCGAGCTGTACCGGCACGGCGCGGAGTGGAAGTTCCGCGCCGTCGGGCAGGGTTACGCCTCGGGACTCGCCGGGATCGCCGCCGACTACGGCGTGGCCGTGCTCAGGGACACGCCCCCGGGCCCGGCGCCGGCACCCGCCGCCGCACCTCGGACGAACGCGGAGGTGCCCGTGCCGCCCGCACCGCAGACGCATGCCGGTCCTCACCAGCCGCCCGTTCCACCGGGGCCGCCGGCCGCCGCTGCGCCGGCCCCGGCGTTCCCCCCATCGCCGTACACCACCGGGAGTTCCCTCGTGACCTGCTTCTTCGATCCCCACCACGGCCCGGGCACGACGACCGTCACCTGGTCCCCGCAGTGGGGCGTGCCGCGGCCCGTGCAGACCTGCGCCGCCTGCGCACAGCGCGTGCAGACCACGGCGCCGCCGTTCTACACCCCGCCCCAGCAGGGCTGTCCGCAGCCCGTGCCTCAGGCCTTTCCGCAGGGCTACCCCCAGCAGGGACACGCGCAGCCGTACGCCGACCACGACCATCACCACGAGGGCGGCGGACGGCGATTCGGCGCGGGCGCGCTCATCGGCGCCGGTGCGGCGGGTCTCATCGGTGGCGCGCTGCTCAACGAGGCGTTCGACGACGACGAACCGGACGTCGTGGTCAACAACTTCTACGAGGAGTGATCCCTGGGGGAGGGGCGGCCTCTCCCGTGCCTCCCCCCGTGTACGCCGGGTCCGGCGACGGCGCCCGGGCCGTCCCGCCGGACCCCGGGCACCGCGGTCGGACGCCTGCGGTGGGCGGGCGCGTGGGCGCCGCCGGCGAGGGCGGGAAGGAGCGGGCTGTGCCGGGCCCGCACTTCTTTGCCGCGCGGCTGCATCCGATACGAGCCCTGTCGCGGGGCGAGAGTGAGGGCACGCGTCTCGCGGCCGGGTGGGCGGAGCGCTGCCCGCGGTCAGCCGGCGCCTGGCCGAGTCCAAGCCCGCCGGACTCGTCCGCTCGCGCCGCGAGGGCCGGCGGGGAGTCCGCCACCTCGACGACCCGGGCGTCGTGACGCTGGTCCGGGTGATGGTCGGCCACCTTGTCCGCGCGCTCCCTTTCTGTGGCGAGCATCACACAGCCATACAACGCACTTATCTAGGGCGCGTACACTCCGGCTGCCATACCGTGCGGTCCGCACGGCGGTTCCGTGAGGTGCCTCGCTTGTGAATCGTGTGTGTATTTGTGCAGTTCGGGCCGCAGGTTTGTTAGATTGCGCAACCATGCAAGCAAAGGCGGAGCCGCGGGCTTCGCCCCGCCCGACCGTTCAGGGGAGTGGGAAATGAGCGACCCGTGGGACGGGCCCGCCGGGCAGGCCACGCGCAGCCGTAGTAGCGCGCGGGTGCCGGGACAGCGAGCCACCGAGCCCGACGGGGCGCGCCGGCCGGGCGGCCGGGCGGCGGCCCGAGAGGCTGCCCGCGCGCGCGGCGGCGGCAGGCGGGGGCGCCGGGCCCGTCCGGTGGGCCGTGGCAGGAAGGTCCTGAAGTTCCTCGGGATGGGCCTGTCGGTCGTCATCGTGGTCACAGCCGGTGCGGGCTGGTGGTTCTACGAGCACCTGAACGGCAACATCCACAGCGTCTCGCTCGACGGCAAGGGCGGCACCGAGAAGGCCGACGCCTTCGGCCGCACCCCGATCAACATCCTGGTGATGGGCTCGGACGGCCGCACCAGCGCGGCCGACTGCAAGCTCGGCGGCGGCTGCTCGAAGACCGGGGTGCAGACCGGCAGCAACGCGGACGTGGAGATGGTGGTGCACATATCGGCGGACCGCTCCAACGCGACGGTGATGAGCATCCCCCGCGACACCATGACCCAGGTCCCGGCCTGCAAGAGCAGCGAGTCCGGCCAGTCCACGGCCGGCTACTACGGTCAGATCAACAGCGCCCTGCAGTACGGCCCCGCCTGCCAGGTGGCCACCGTCCACCAGCTCACCGGCATCCCCATCGACCACTTCGTCAAGCTGGACTTCTCCGGTGTCGTGAAGATGTCCGACGCGATCGGCGGTGTCTCCGTCTGCGTCAGCGACGACGTGTACGACACCTACTCCCACCTGAAGCTGTCCAAGGGCACCCACACGCTCAAGGGCGAGGGCGCGCTGGAGTTCGTGCGCTCCCGGCACGGCTTCGGCGACGGCAGCGACCTCGGCCGCACGATCTCGCAGCACATCTTCCTCAGCGCCATGATCCGCAAGTTCAAGAGCGCGGGCACGCTCACCGACCCCACCGCGGTCTACGGGCTGGCCGACGCCGCCACCAAGGCGCTGACCGTGGACGACGGCCTGGGCAGCGTGAACAAGCTGATCTCGCTCGCTGCGGACGTGAACAAGGTGCCCACGAAGCGGATGACGTTCACCACGATGCAGACGGCCCCCGACCCGAACAACAAGGACCGGGTGGTGGTGGGCCCGGGGGCCAAGACCCTGTTCGCCACCATCGTCAACGACCAGTCGCTGACCACGGACTCGGGCAAGAAGTCCACGGCGGCCTCGGCGACCACGAAGGCCACCGCCCCGGCCGTGCCCGCGTCGCAGATCGCCGTCACCGTCGAGAACGGCACCGCGGTCACCGGCCGTGCCTCGGCCGTCGCGGCCGCACTCACCGACCAGGGCTTCAGCTCCGGCACCACCACGGCCAACGCGCCGAGCCCGGCGACGAGCACCACCCTCACCTATGGCACGGATCAGAAGGCGCAGGCCACGACGGTCGCCAAGGCGCTCGGACTGCCCTCCTCGCATCTGAAGCAGGGCACGGGCAGCGGTCTCACCCTGGTCATCGGCAGCGACTGGCCCAGCGGCACCGGCTACCCGGGCGGCAGCTCCTCGCCCGCGCCGGCCGACACCAATGCGGCCGTGGGCGGCGCCCACGCCTCGACCGCCGACCAGGCCAAGACGTGCGCCAAGGTCAGCCCGTACAAGACGGTCAGCATCAACGGCATCGCCATGACGCCGTCCCAGGCCTACGCGGCGGCGCGCGGCAAGCCCGACTCCGACGCCTGACCGGCGGCGGCGCCCGCCACGCCGGTCAGGGGCTGGCGATGTCGAAGCCGTACCGCAGGGGCTCGCTGGTCACGCTGTAGTCGCGCCGGTACAGATGGACCGCCTCGACGCGTACGCCGCCGGGCGGTGCCGCCTCGATCGGGCAGGGATACGTCACCTGGATCACGCGCGGCCGGCCGGAGACCTTCATCCGCAGCCCGTCCGCCGGCCCTCCCTCGAGCACAGCGGTTTCCCAACCCGTCACTTCGGTAGTCTCCACGGCGGAGAGTTTAAGGGTTGCGCAAGTTTCGGGCTCGTGAGCCGGGTCACGGGGCCCAGGCCGCACGCGGTCCGTGCGAGTCCCTACACGGGCAGCTGGGAGGCGGCCGCGGCGGGGTGCAGGTCGGACAGGGCGAGGGGGTGGGCCGGGGCATCGGGCAGGGCGATGCGGGTGGTCACGCGCAGGTCGGGGCCGACGTGCAGCAGTTCGCCCGACGCGAGGAGCCGCCAGCCGGCGTTCTCGTCCAGGCACTCGCTCGCCACGACGACCGAGGGACGGCCGGCCAGGTGCGCCGAACGCACTCGCAGATGACCGTCCCGGCCTGCGTGGTCCAGCTGTCGTGTCCCATGGTGGCCGCCGGCCGGGCGCCGCAGCGCGTACAGCTCGTGGGTGGCGGGATAACGCAGCGCCCACAGCTCCCGGGTGCTGACGAGGACGACGTTGAGGGCGTAGAGGGGCAGGTTCCCGGCGACCCAGCGTGCCGCGGCCACGAGGCCGGCGGACACGTCCCCGCCGTGCGCCGCGGTCTCCCGCGTGACCAGGGCGAAGAACCGCTCGGAGTCGGTGTCCCCGTGCACCAGGGCGCGGTCCTCGCCCAGATGGCGGTCCAGTTCGTCCAGCCCCTCGATCACACCGTTGTGCGCGAACAGCCGCCCGTGCTGCTCGAAGGGATGCGTGTTCCGCATGTCCAGCCCCCCGGTGGACGCGTACCGGAGATGCGCGAGGAAGGTGGCCGACTCCACCTCCCGGGCCTCCCGGGCGAAGGCGCGGTCCTCGTAGGCGGCGATCGGCGCCTTGTGCACCTCCGGGGTGCCGTCCGCCGCGAAGAACCCGAGGCCGGTGCCGTCGGGTTCGCGGTGACTCTGCGCGCTGAGGCTGTCGGGCGCGTCCAGCAGCCAGAACGTGGCGTGCGTGCGGAGCGGGGAGCTGGTCAGCCCGAACAGTCGGCACACGGCGTTCTCCTCGTCACCCGTCTTGCGCCGGGCCCCGTCGCCGGAGCCCCGCCCGGGCGACCATGGTCCCGCGCGCCGGACGTTCGCGCACGCGCTGCCACGGCCGGAGTCCGGTCTCGCGTGCGGCTTCCTCGGCTCCCGTCGGGACCGCGTCAACCGGCCGGTCGCAGCACGGAGTCGAGCGCGCTGTCGATCGTCGGGTGGGCGAAGGCGAAGCCCGCTCTCTGCAAGGCCGCCGGCACGACGCGCGCGCTGCAGGTGACGCTCTCGGCGAATCCGCCGAGAGCCGCGCGCAGGGCGAAGGCGGGCACGGCGGCGAGGGCGGGCCGGCGCAGGGCACGGCTCAGGGCCAGGGTCACCTCGCGGTTCGTGACGGGCTCGGGCGCCGTGAAGTTGGCCGGCCCGGAGAGTTCCTCGACGTCGAGCGCGAAGCGGAGCGCCGCGATGTGGTCCGTCAGCGAGATGAACGGCCAGTACTGGTCGCCCGAGCCGAGCCGACCGCCCAGACCGAGGCGGAAGAGGGGGAAGAGCCGGCCGAAGGCACCGCCCTCGGCGGAGACGACGAGGCCGGTGCGCGGGTGCACCACCCGGATGCCGGCCTGCCGGGCAGGGTCGGCGGCCGCCTCCCAGGCGACGCAGACGGCGGACAGGAAGTCGTGGCCGGCCGGCTCGCTCTCGTCCACGACGCGTTCGCCGGTGTCGCCGTAGTAGCCGGTCGCGGACGCGGAGACCAGGACACGCGGCGGGTCGTCGCACGCGGCGCAGGCCCGCGCGACCGTGTTGGTGCCGCGCACCCGGCTGTCGCGGATCTCCCGCTTGTAGGCGGCCGTCCACCGCTTGTCTCCGACTCCGGCGCCGGCGAGATGGACCACCGCGTCGACGCCGTCCAACGCACCGGGCTCGACCCGGCCCGCGATCGGATCCCAGAGGGCGCTTGTACTGCCGTCACGCGGAGCGGCGGCGGAGCGGCCACGGACCAGGCGCACCACCTGGTGGCCGTCCGCGAGGAGGGAACGGGCGAGGGCGGAGCCGATGAGTCCGGTGGATCCCGTGATCGCGACGCGCATGGCGTCCTCCAGAGCAGTGCGGGCTTCAACTGCGAACCGTGTCGCACGATACCCGCTTGCTTGTAAGTTCAAGTAAAGGCGCCCGGGTCACCGGGACGTCTTCACCCGGCGAACGAGGTCCACGGCGGCCGGTCCCCATGAGGGGTACGCGAAGTCGAACCCGGCCGCGCGGAGCCGGCCCGGGACCACCCGGCGGCTCTTGAACAGCAGCTCCGTGTCCGAGCGCAGCGCGAACGCCCCCAGCTCCGCCATCCACCGGGTCGCCGGCAGGCCCACGGGAACGCCCCGCGCCGCGCGCAGCGCCCGCATGAACTCCCGCTGCGGGAGCGGGCCGGGGGAGGCGAGGTTGACCGGACCGTCGATGTCCTTCCGGTCGATCAGGAACTCCACCGCCCGTACGAAGTCGGTGTCGTGGATCCAGGAGACGTACTGCGCCCCGCCCGCGACGGGCCCGCCCAGGCCGAGCCGTACCAGCCCCAGCAGGACGTCGAAGACGCCGCCCCGATCCGGGCTCATCACCATCGCGGTGCGCAGGGCCACCTTCCGTGTCGCCGGCGTCGGCGCCGTTGCCTGGGCCTCTTCCCAGTTCCTGGCGAGGTCGACGCTGAAGCCCCAGTAGCCGGGAACGTCGGCCTCGAAGCCGCCGATCACGCCGGTCTCCTCGTCGTTCGCCGCGTCGAAGCGATGGGCGTAGATCGTCGCCGTGCTCATCTGCAGCCAGACCCGCGGCGGGCGTGCGGCGGCGGCGATCGCCTGCCCGACCACGCGCGCCGACTCCACCCGCGAATCCATCATGGCGCGCAGGTTCTCGGGGGTGTAGCGGCAGGAGACGCTGGCGCCGGCCAGGTTGACGACGACGTCGCTGCCGTCGATCACACCGGCCCAGCGGCCGAGCGTGGCGCCGTCCCAGCCGACCTGCCGTTCACCGGTCGGATGCCGGGTGAGGACGGTCACCTCATGGCCCGCTGCCGTCAGCGCGCGGTCGAGAATCGTGCCGACCTGTCCCGTGCCTCCGGGCAGAATCACCTTCATCGGGCCCCCTGGGTCCGGTGCACCCAGAGTACCCCCGCTTTTGAACGTGTTCAAAAGCGGGGGGCGGGGCGGAGCGAGAGGACGGGAACCGCGATGGACCGGTGGGAGTGGGACGAGACCCTCTTCGAAGGGGCGGCCACCTACTACGAGCAGGGCCGGCTGCCGTACGCACCGGGGCTGGTGGCGCTCTTGGGCGAAGTACTGGCGGCCGACGGACGAGGACGGCTCCTCGATGTGGGCTGCGGGCCGGGGACCGTCGCCGTCCCGCTGGCGCCGCTGTTCCGTGAGAGCGTCGGCGTCGACCCGGACGCCGGAATGATCGCCGCGGCCGCGAGCCGGGCCGCCGCCGCGGGGCTGGCCGGCCGGACGCGCTGGGTGCGGATGCGCGCCGAGGAACTCCCGGCGGACCTGGGCCGGTTCGACGTGGCGGTCTTCGCCCAGTCCTTCCACTGGATGGACCGGGAACGGGTGGCCGGGACCGTGCGGGGCATGCTGCGTCCCGGCGGGGCGCTGGTTCATGTGTCCGACCTGAAGACGGAGACCCGGACGGTCGAGGGGCTGCCCTACCCCGCCGCGCCGTACGAGGCCATCGAGCACCTGGTCAAGCGCTACCTCGGGCCGGTCCGCCGCGCAGGGCGGGGCCTGCTCCCGCGGGGCACGCCCGGTGACGAGGCCGAGCTCCTGTCCGGTGCCGGTTTCCTCGGACCCGAGCGTCATGTGGTCCCCGGTGGACGGGCGCTGCGGCGCACGGTGGACGACGTGGTCGCCTGGACCTTCTCGATGTCCTTCTCGGCCCCTCACCTGTTCGGTCCCCGCCTCGAGGCCTTCGAGGCGGACCTGCGCCGCCTGCTCACCCGTGCCTCGGCACAGGGTCTGTTCTCCGAACGCGTCCCCAGCACCGAGGTGTTCGTCTGGCGGCGACCGGCAGCAGGACGGACGTAGGCACGCCGTCGCCCCGGTGCGCCTGGCGATGTCACCCGCCGCCGCACCGGCGGGGCGAACGCGGGCGGCGGCGAGGCCGTCGGAAAGGTGTGCGGCATGCTGTGCGGGCAGCCGCGGCAGAGGAACCGCCCTGCGGCGTCGACGGCGCAGGGGGCGGCGGGTCCGGCGGTAATTCACTGGACAACTCGCCCGTCGGCGGCGAGCGTTGTGACCATGGAGCAGGAGGGGATCTGGGACGCCGCCGCGGCCCAGCGGTACGACACGCCCGGCACCGGCATGTTCGCGCCCGAGGTTCTGACGCCCACGGTGACCCGCCTCGCCGGGCTGGCGGAGGGCGGAGCGGCACTGGAGTTCGCGATCGGAACCGGCCGGGTCGCGGTCCCGCTCGCCGAGCGGGGCGTTCCCGTCACCGGCATCGAGCTGTCCGGGCCGATGGTGGAGCACCTGCGGGCCAAGGCCGACGAAGGCACGATCCCCGTGGTCATGGGCGACATGGCGACGACTCGCGCCCCGGGGGCGTACAGCCTGGTGTACCTCGTCTACAACACGATCTCCAATCTCCTCACGCAGGCCGAGCAGGTCGAGTGCTTCCGCAACGCCGCCCGCCATCTCGTACCAGGCGGCCGGTTCGTGATCGAACTGTGGGTGCCCGAGCTGCGCACGCTGCCCCCGGGCATGGAGGCCACCGTGTGGCGCGCCGACGCCGGGTACGTCGGGCTGGACACCTACGACATCCTCCGCCAGCGGGTCGTGTCGCACCACTTCCACTTCGACGGCGCCGGCGGCACCCACAAGGCCCGGCTGTACCGCAGCCCGCATCGCTACATCTGGCCGTCCGAACTCGACCTCATGGCCCAACTGGCCGGATTCGAGCTGGAGTCCAGGCATGCCGACTGGTCCGGCGCCGAGTTCACCGCCGAGTCGCGTTCGCATGTGTCCGTGTACCGGCTGCCGCAGGCCCAGCCGAGGACCGAGGCCGGCGAAGCTCAGGAGGGCAGCAACCGCAGTGCGTAGAGCGCGGCGCCCAGGTCGGCGACGGCCACCGGGTCCGTGAGCGGGCGGCCGGTCAGCTCCTCGACGCGGCGCAGCCGGTAGCGGACGGTGTTGGGGTGGACGAAGAGCCGTTCCGCGGCGCCGGCCGCCGCACCGCCCGCGGCGAACCAGTGCGCGAGGGTCTGCAGCAGCCGCGCCCGCTCCGCCTCCGGCAGGCCCAGGAGCGGGCCGAGCGCGACCGCGACCAGCCGGCTCGCCTCCGCCGGGGCCGCGGCCACCAGCATCGCCAGCGGGCTGTCGTCGAACCGGGTCACCCCCGGCCCCTCACCCGGCGGGCCCGCCAGGGCCAGCCGGGCGAACCGCAGCGCCTGCGGGGTGTCCCGCAGCGAGTCGAAACGGGGACTGACGCCCACCCGGGCACCTCGGCGGCGCAGCGCCCGCAGCGTCACCGTCTCCGCGTCCCGGTGCCCCAGCGACACCAGCCCGATCTGCTGGTCCGGCAGCAGTCGCCACACCGAGGGCACCCCGGAGCGGCGCAGCGCCGCCTCGATCCCGGGAAGCGGCTCCTGGCCCGGATCCGGCACCGACGCGGCCACGACGGCGTACGGGCCGCGCTCCGGCAGGCCGAGCTGACCCGCCGCCTCCCACGGTGTCGTACGGTCCGCGAGGGCGCCCGTGAACAGCGCCTCGGCCAGAGCCGAGCGGCGGGCCTCGCGCTGCAGCGCGAGCTCCGCGCTGGCCTCGCGGTACGCGGCGGCGACTGCTTCCGCGTACCGGCCGAACAGCGCCCAGATCTCCGAGGAGCCGGCCACCAGCTCGGCGTCCGTCACCTCCGGGTGCCTGTGCGCCTCGTCGACCATCTCCGACCACAGCAGCTCGAAACCGACCCGGTAGGCGTGCAGTGTGTCCGCGAGCGGCACGCCCTGCTCGGCCCGCAGCCGTCCGGTGCGCCGCGCCGCTCCGACGCCCGGGTCGGCGCCGTAGGCGAAATGTCCCAGGAGCTGATCGGCGTTTCCCTCGCACGACTCCCTGAGCGACGCGAAGGCGATGAGCGAGTCGTCCGCGTACGACGCGACCTCCGCACGGATGCGCCCGACCATCCGCTCACCCAGCTCCGGAAGGCGCCCACGCAGCGCCGCGCCCACGTTCGACAGACCCATACGCCCAGCTTACGGCCATCCGTTTGTTCCCAGGAACAACTTCGGCGGGGGCGAACTGTCGGCGTCACCATGGACGGCCCTGAAGGCGCACGCGACCATGCCGGGAGCGTTCGCGGCGGGACCCGTGAGCGCGGCGGAGCATGCGTGCGAGGAGGCATCATGGCCAATCTGGCGGAATTCCTGGTGGACACGGCGCGACGGCTGCCACGGCGCCCGGCGCTGCGGCTCGGGTCGGCGACCATCGGCTACGCCGAACTGGACCGGCTGAGCGCCCAGGCCGCCGCGCTGCTGCGCGCCGAGGGCCTGCGCACCGGCGACCGGGTCGCGCTGATGCTCCCGAACGTGCCCGAGTTCGTCGTCCTGTACTACGCCGTGCTGCGCGCCGGCGGCATCGTGGTGCCGATGAACCCGCTGCTGAAGGAGCGCGAGACCGAGTACCACCTGCGGGACTCCGGCGCCGTGCTGCTCTTCGAGTGGCACCTGGCACCCGGTGAGGGCGCCGCGGGCGCGGCCGCCGCCGGGGTGCGGCACCTGACGATCGAGCCGGCCGCCTTCGCCGCCGAAATGAGCCGGCTGGAACCGGACTTCGGGGTGACGGCCGCCGCCGGCGACGACATCGCCGTGCTGCTCTACACCTCGGGCACCACCGGCCGGCCCAAGGGCGCCGCGCTCACCCACGCCGGGCTCCGCCACAACACCGAGGTCAACGTCACCGAGGTGCAGCGGCTGACCTGCGACGACGTGATCGTCGGCTGCCTGCCGCTGTTCCACATCTTCGGGCAGACCTGCACCATGAACGTCGCCGTCCGCAGCGGTGCTTCCCTCACCCTCGTCCCCCGCTTCGACCCGCAGACCGTGTTCGACGCCATCGCCCGGGACCGGGCGACCGTCTTCGAGGGCGTCCCCACCATGTACGCGGCGCTGCTCCAGCACCCGGGCGCCACCGCGGCCGACGTGTCCAGCCTGCGCATGTGCGTCTCCGGCGGCGCGTCCCTGCCGGTGGAGATCCTGCACGGCTTCGAGCGGCGCTTCGGCTGCATGGTGCTGGAGGGCTTCGGCATGTCCGAGACCAGCCCCGTAGTCTCCTTCAACCACCCCGACCGCCCGCGCAAGCCCGGCTCCATCGGCACCCCCGTCCGCGACGTCGAGGTGCGGCTGCTCGACGACACCGGCCGGGACGTCGCCCCGGGTGAGGTCGGCGAACTGGCGGTGCGCGGACCCAATGTGATGAAGGAGTACTGGCAGCGCCCCGACGAGACGGCCACCGCCATCCCCGACGGCTGGCTGCGTACCGGCGACCTGGCCCGTCAGGACGAGGACGGCTACCTGTACATCGTGGACCGCAAGAAGGACCTCATCATCCGCGGTGGTTACAACGTCTATCCGCGCGAGATCGAGGAGGTGCTGCACGAGCACCCCGCCGTCGCGCTCGCCGCGGTACTCGGCGTGCCCGACGAGCGGCTCGGCGAGGAGGTGGCCGCCGCGGTCGTCCTGCGCCCTGGAGCCCGGGCGGACGCCGGGGAACTGCAGAAGTTCGTCCGGGACCGGGTCGCCGCCTACAAGTACCCGCGCCGACTCTGGCTGACGGACGCGCTGCCGATGGGCCCGAGCGGCAAGATTCTCAAGCGGGAGATCGCCGCACCCTGAGACCGGTTCGCCCCGCAGAGGTTCGACGTCCAGAACGTCATCGGCCGCCGGCGGCAGCCGCACGAGGCGGCACCTCGCGCACCGTGGCGGGACGACGCGGGACCGGAGCGAGGCAGCCTTCGCCGGGGGGAGCGGGACGTACGGCGGGCCGACCGGATCCGTGCGCTTCTCGCCGCTGCGGCGGTGCCGGGGCCCGAGGAACCGCCCTCGGCCGCGGGATCTGCTCGAGCGGCGCCGCACCGGGCCCGCGCCACCGGGGTCGTCGCGGCTCGCCGAGCCTGGTCGGGCGCTCCCCGCGCACCGGCCCCGCCCCGCTCCGGGACGCCGTCGTCGGGCCCGTGCTCGACACCCTGTGGGACGACCTCGGCGGTCTCCGGGACGGCGCCGCGCCGCCCCCCACGTGGTGCTGCCCCCGTGCCGACAGCAGGCTGCGCCCGTCCTGGGTCCGCACCGGCGTCCGGCAACGCCGGGGACGGACGGCGGTCACGGGGCGTCACTCCCGCCGCCGGCCCGGCCGGGAGGCTCACCAGCCCGTCAGCAGCAGGTGGTTGAGGAGCAGGGCCAGGACCGCCTGCGCGGTCAGCCAGGGGCGGGGGCGGGGGAGGAGGGCGCAGGCGGGGAGGAGCCAGAGGGCGAAGGGCAGCCAGATGCGCTCCGTCTCCGCCTTGCTCATGCCGGACAGGTCGGCGATGAGCAGGGCGAGCAGCGCGGCGGTGACCAGGACGGCGAGACGTGTCTCCGGAAGGCGTCGGGGGCCGGACCCGGAAAGCAGGGCCGTGGCCGTCCGGCGCAGGCCCGCCGCCGTGGCCGGGCCGGTGATCACGGCGGCGCAGGCGAGGTTGGCCCAGACCCAGTAACCGTAGGGGCGGGTGCCGCCGACGCCCTGGTAGTAGCGCGTGACGAGGAGGTGGTACGCGTGCCACCAGTCGAAGCCGGCCAGCGTGAACACCACGGGAAACACGGCCAGCCCGGCGAGCAGGGACAGGACGAGGGCGGGGCGTTCCCGCAGTCCGCCGCGCGCGCCTACGACGATCACCGCGCCGATCAGCGCGAACAGCGTGAGGCCGTAGGAGAGGTAGCAGGTCAGCCCGAAGAGCAGTCCCGATGCCGCCGCAGCCGCGTGGGACCGCCGGGTCAGGGCGAGGGCGAGCAGCGCCAGGGACCAGGCGGCGACGGCTGCGAAGTAGCCGTCGGCGGAGGTGCCCTGCCACACCGCGGCCGGGGCCAGCACCAGGAACGGCGCGGCACGGCGCGCGAGCGCCTCGTCGGCCAGCGCGCGCAGCGCGATCAGTACGGCCACACACCCCGTCGCACCGACGGTGATGCACCACATCCCGGCCCAGCCGCCGCCCCGCAGTCCGATCCGGTCCAGCAGGACGAAGGTGAGCGTCGCGGCCGGCGGATGGCCGGCGACATGGGCCGGCCAGGGGGCGGGGGTGCCGCTGACGATGTGGCGCGTGAAGTCCCGCAGCGTGGCCGGGATGTCGTGGAAGCGGCCGATGACCCGGAGGTATTCGTTGCGGGTGGTCAGCCGGCCCGCGACGCCCTGCTGCCAGCCGTCGACCAGGGCGAGGGACAGAATCCACGCCAGGGCGCTCGCCCAGGCCGCTGCGAGCAGCCCCCGCCAGGGAAGCCGGGCCGCGACGGCAGGGCCGCACGCGACAGTGAGCGCCGCCACCGTCAGGGCCGCCGGGGTGCCGGGGCCGAGGTGCGGGTCCCAGTCGGCGAACAGCGGCGGCCAGTGCACGAACAGGGTGTGGCGGGTGTCCTGGACGTGTCGGCCGACCAGGACGGCCGCCGTCACGAGGAGGGCGGCGGCACACGCGGCGTACAGGTCACGGCGGAGAGATCGGGTCACACCGGCACGCTAGGCCGGGGGAGAGGCACGCGGCCGCCGTGCGGGCCGGACGTCAGCGTTTCGTCACCGGTCGCGGACCCTTGTCCACGCGGTTCGCGGCCTACGGTCGGGACATGCGCGATCATCACCGGCTTCCCACTTCCCCAGGCTTTTGGCGCAGCCCGCTGCGCGGCCCCTGGCTCACCTCGGTGCTCGGCCTCGTCCTGCTCGCCGGCATCACCGTGCTGTTCGTGACCGGCCTCGTGTCGTACGCCGCGTACAACCCGGGCCTGTCCCGGGTGAACGACCAGACACCGGACAAGGGCGTCCTGGGCTTCTACCTCTTCGCCTGGCCCACCGACCCCGTGTGGCTGTACCGGCTCACCCAGGGCGTCCACGTGACGCTCGGCATCACCCTGATCCCCGTCCTGCTGGCCAAGCTGTGGTCGGTGGTGCCGAGGCTCTTCACCCTGCCGCCGGCCCGCTCCCTCACCCACGCCCTGGAGCGGCTCTCCCTGGTGCTGCTGGTCGGGGGAGGACTGTTCGAGTTCACCACCGGAGTCCTCAACGTCCAGCTGGACTACGTCTTTCCCGGCTCCTTCTACCCGCTGCACTTCTACGGCGCCTGGGTGTTCTTCGCCGCGTTCCTGGCCCACGCGGCGCTCAAGACACCGGCGGCGGTGCGCACCGTACGCGGCAGGCGACGGCAGGAGGACAGCGACCTGGTCGCCCCGCGCCCGGCGGCGCCCACCGTCTCCCGGCGCGGCGCGCTGGGGCTGGTCGGCGGTGGCTCCCTGCTGCTGCTCCTGACCACGGTCGGGCAGAGCCTGGGCGGACCGTTCCGCCGTACGGCCCTGCTCGCGCCGCACGGCACGGCCGATCCCGGCGGCGGCCCGAACGGCTTCCAGATCAACAAGACCGCCGCCTACGCCGGCATCACGACGGCCGACACGCACCACGACGCCTGGCGGCTCGTCGTCACCGGCCGCACCGGAACCGTCCGGCTCGACCGCGACCAGTTGCTCCGACTGCCGCAGCACAGCGCGTCGTTGCCCATCGCCTGCGTGGAGGGCTGGTCCACCGCCGACCAGTGGTGGCGCGGGGTGAGGCTGCGCGACCTCGCGGCGCTCGTCGGCTACGACGGCGATCCGCCGGACGTCCTGGTGGAGTCCCTGCAACGGCACGGCGCCTTCCGCCGCGCGGCCCTGCGCGCCAACCAGGTGGCCGACGGACGCTCCCTGCTCGCCCTGTTCGTCAACGGTGAGGAACTGTCCCTCGACCACGGCCACCCGGCCCGGATCGTCGTCCCGGCGGCACCCGGTGTGCTCAACACCAAATGGGTGGCCCGGCTGACCTTCGGAGACCTGTGATGCAGCGCCGCGTACGCCTCGGCAGTCCCTTCTCGCTGCTGCTGCTCGCCTGCTCGTTCGCGCTCGCCGCGTACGCCGGCGTCCGGCTGTTCGCCGGTGACTGGTTCGGGGTCGCGCTGTGGATCGTGGGCGCCGCCCTGCTGCACGACCTCGTGCTGCTGCCGCTGTACACGGTGGCCGACCGGGCCGTCGTCGGCGGCCTCGGTGCGGCCGGGCGACGGGGCTGGACGTCGTACGTGCGCGTCCCCGCGATGCTGTCCGGGCTGCTCCTGCTCGTCTGGTTCCCGCTGATCAGCGGCATGGTGGACCGGCGCTACCGGTCGGCGACGGGCCTGTCCCCGGACGGCTTCCTCACCCGCTGGCTGCTGATCACCGCCGTGCTCTTCGGCGGCTCGGCGTTGTTGCTCGGGTGGCGCGTGCGCAGGGCGGCGAAGCACCGGCCGCCCGCGGACCACTGAGCGACCGCACGCCACCCGGCCCTGTGCGTGTACCGCAGCAGGGCCGGGGTGCCCAGGCGCGCCCAGGGGAACGGGGCACCGTCGGCCCGGGCGCCGACGACCGTGTCGACCACCTGCACCCGGGCGCGTTCGTCGACGTCTTCCGGCACCGTCTCGGCGATCAGCAGGCCGCCCGGGCGCAGCAGCGCGGCCGTCCGCTCCAGCAGGGCGGACGGCTCCCCGCCGATGCCGATGTTGCCGTCCATCAGCAGCACGGTGTCCCAGCGGCCCTCGCCGGGCAGCGGCTCGAACACCGAGCGCCGCAGGGCCTGTCCGCCGAGCCGGACGGTGTGGTCCACGGCGGCCTCGCTGACGTCGATGCCGAGCACGGTACGGCCCCGGGCGGCGAGTTCCGCCACCAGTCGGCCCGGCCCGCAGCCGACGTCCAGGACGGCGCCCTCGCAGCGGTCGAGCACCGCCCGGTCCACGGCGTCCGCGCGGGCGCACCAGCGTTCCACCTCCAGCGGCAGCAGCCAGCCGTCGGTACGACGCAGGAACAGCGGGCCGCGGCCGCTGCGCAGCGCGGCGGAGTAGGGGTCGGCGGCCGCCCAGGCGACGGTGGCGCCCCTCATCGCGGACCGACCGGTGCACGGCCGGCGAGCTGGGCCGCGAACCGGCCGTGCGGGGCCAGTGCGGCGACGGCGCGGGCGTCGTCGGCGGTGTCGACGTCCCGCAGCCGGGGCAGCTCCCGCACCCGCAGCCCGGCGGCCAGCAGCCGCCCCCGCTGCACGGCCCCGGTCACCGGCGTCGACATGGGCACGCCCCGCAGCAGCGCCGGGTCGGGGCGGGCCAGCCCCAGTCCCCAGAAGCCGCCGTCCTCGGCCGGGCCGAAGTACGCGTCGCAGGTCGCGAAGTCGACGGTGAGCAGCTCGGGCGTCACCTGGGGGGTGTCCATGCCGATGAGAAGCGCCGGGCCGGTGCAGTGCGCGAAGGCGTCCGCCAGGCGTTCGTCCAGCCCGCCCGCGCACTGCGGCAGTACCTCGAAGCCGGGAGGCAGCCACGGCCCCGGCGTGCCGTCGAGGACGAGCACACGCCGGGTCGCGGGGGCCGCCGCCACCGCGTGCAGGGTGTCCACGAGCGCCGCCAGGGCGAGCCGTGCCGCCTGCCGCGGGGTGAACGGAGGGGTGAGCCGGGTCTTGACCCGCCCCGGCAGCGGTTCCTTGGCGATGACGAGCAGCGTGGTCACCGTACGAGCCCCCCGTCGGCCGGGGTCTCCGCCAGCACGCGGCTCATGTCCCGCACGGCCTGCCAGGTGCCGCGCCAGGTGCCCGTGACCTTGGAGGCGCCGGTGCGCGGCCGGTAGGGCACGTCGTGTTCGGTGACGCGCCAGCCGGCGTCGGCCGCGCGGACGACCATCTGCAACGGATAGCCGCTGCGCCGGTCGGTGAGACCGAGCGCGAGCAGTGGCTCACGGCGGGCGGCGCGCAACGGGCCCAGGTCGTGCAGGCGCAGACCGGTACGGCGGCGCAGCATCCGGGCGAGGGCGAGGTTGCCCGCGCGGGCGTGCGGGGGCCAGGCGCCCCGGCCCTCGGGCCGCCGCCGGCCGAGGACGAGGTCGGCCGCGCCCTCCCGGATCTCCTGCACGAAGGGCACGAGCAGCGCGGGGTCGAGGGAGGCGTCGCAGTCGCAGAAGCACACGATGTCGCCGGTGGCCGCGGTCAGTCCGGCGTGGCAGGCGGCGCCGAAGCCGCGGCGCGGCTCGTGCACCACCGTCGCGCCGAGTGCGCGGGCGATGTGGGGCGAGCCGTCGGTGGAACCGTTGTCGACGACGAGGGCGCGCCAACCGGCCGGGATCCGGCCGAGCACCCAGGGCAGGGCCTCGGCCTCGTCCAGGCAGGGCAGCACCACGTCGACGTCCGCAGAAGTGGTCGTCACGGTTTCACCCTACGAACGCCGATCGGGCAAATCGGACTCATGGTCCTTACGAAACACGGACGCCCGGCCCTCGGCACCACGGCGGTGGGCGCGCGGTGCGAGGCTGGAGGCATGCACTTCCCGTACGAGTCCCGAGGGACCGACGTCGACGGCGCGACGGCCCGGATCCTGGTCGTGGACGACGATCCGACCGTCGCCGAGGTCGTCACCGGATATCTGCACCGCGCCGGGTATGTGGTCGACCGCGCCGACGACGGCCCGACCGCTCTCACCCGTGCCGCCGCGCACCGGCCCGACCTCGTGGTGCTCGACCTGATGCTGCCCGGTATGGACGGCCTCGAGGTGTGCCGGCGGATGCGGGACGGCGGGCCGGTGCCGGTCATCATGCTCACCGCTCGCGGCGACGAGGACGACCGCATCCTCGGCCTGGAGGTCGGCGCCGACGACTACGTCACCAAACCCTTCAGCCCGCGCGAACTGGTCCTGCGCGTGGAGTCGGTGCTGCGCCGCAGCCGGCCGGCCGTCACCGGGCACCGGCTGGCCGCGGCCGGGCTCCGCGTCGACCCCGACGCCCGCCGGGCCACCAAGAACGGCCAGGAACTCGCGCTCACCCTGCGGGAGTTCGACCTGCTCGCCTTCTTCCTGCGGCACCCGGGCCGCGCCTTGAGCCGCGAGGACCTGATGCGCGAGGTGTGGGGCTGGGACTTCGGTGACCTGTCCACCGTCACCGTGCATGTCCGGCGGCTGCGCGGCAAGGTGGAGGACGACCCGGCCCGGCCCCGGCTGATCCAGACGGTGTGGGGCGTGGGCTACCGCTTCGAGCCGGGCGGCGGATCCGGCTCCGAGCCCGGCTCCGGTCCCGGCGAGGCGGTGCACTGACCATGCGCGACACCCTCCTCATCGTCCTGTACGCCTTCGCCGGCGCCGCGGCAGCGGGCGCCGGCGGAGCGTGCGTCCTGCGTCTGCTCCGGCGCCGCTCGCTCACCGCCTCCATCGCCGTGGTCGCGGCCGTCGGCGTCGTCGCCATGCTGGCGGGCACGCTCGCCGTCGCCTGGGCCATGTTCCTGTCCTCGCACGACCTGAGCGTGGTCACGACCGTCGTGGCCATGGCGGCCGTGGTCTCGCTGGCCACCGCACTGCTCCTGGGGCGCTGGGTGGCCGCCCGCAGCCGCGAACTGGCCGACGCGGCCCGCTCGTTCGGTGATGCCGGTGCCTTCGCCGCCCCGCACGGGCCGGCCACCGCCGAACTGGACGCCCTCAGCCGCGAGCTGGCGGCCACCAGCGCGCGGCTCGCCGAGTCCCGGGAGCGGGAGCGGGCCTTGGAGAAGTCCCGGCGCGAGCTGGTCGCCTGGATCTCGCACGACCTGCGCACCCCGCTGGCCGGACTGCGCGCCATGTCCGAGGCGCTGGAGGACGGCGTGGCCGCCGACCCCGGCCGCTACCTCAAGCAGATCCGCACCGAGGTCGAACGGCTCAACGACATGGTCGGCGACCTCTTCGAACTCTCCCGCATCCACGCGGGCACCCTCCCGCTCAGCCCCTCCCGGATCTCCCTGTACGACCTGGTCGGCGACGCACTCGCGGGCGCCGACCCGCTCGCCCGGGAGCACGGCGTACGTCTCGTGGGCGACCGCGTGGAACCCGTGCCGGTCGAGGTGGACGGCAAGGAGATGACCCGGGTGCTCGGCAATCTCCTGGTCAACGCCATCCGCCGGACTCCTCCCGACGGAACGGTCGCGATCGCCGCCCAGCGCACCCCCGACGGGGTGGTCCTGTCCGTCACCGACGGCTGCGGCGGCATCCCCGAGGAGGACCTGCCGCGCGTCTTCGACACCGGCTGGCGAGGCACCGACGCCCGAACCCCTCCGGCGGGCGCGGGCCTCGGCCTGGCCATCGTGCGGGGCATCGTGGAAGCCCACCAGGGCCGGGCCACCGTCCACAACATCCCCGGCGGCTGCCGCTTCGAGGTGACCCTGCCTGTTCCGGCGTCCTGACCCCCGGTGCCCGCCGGTTGCGCCAGGACCTGTCGTCACATTCCCGTCCGCCCCGCGACGTCCGGCACGCACCACACGCCGCGGGGCGGCCCTCCGGGCGACGGCGAGAATGTGACGGCAGGTCCTCGGCCGACGCCGCTCAGGTCTCGCGCGGTACGGCCTGCGCGAACTCCCGCATGCCCTCCGCGAACCCGACCTGCGGCTTCCAGCCGAGGTCGGCCCGCAGCCGCGACGAGTCCGCGGTGATGTGCCGCACGTCCCCCAGCCGGTACTCGCCGGTGACCACGGGCTCCGGCCCGCCGCACGCGCCCGCCAGTGCCCGCGCCAGCTCGCCGACCGTGCGCGGCTCGCCGCTACCGGTGTTGTACGCCGTGAGCAAGCCCGGTGCCGCCGCCGCCTCCAGGGCCGCCACATTGGCCGCGGCCACGTCCCGGACGTGGACGAAGTCCCGTCGCTGACGGCCGTCCTCGAAGACCCGGGGGGCCTCGCCGCGGGCGAGCGCGGAGCGGAAGAAGGACGCGACACCGGCGTACGGGGTGTTGCGGGGCATCCGGGGCCCGTACACGTTGTGGTAGCGCAACGACACGGCGGAGCCGCCCGTGCTGCGGGCCCAGGCGGCGGCCAGGTGCTCCTGGGTCAGCTTGGTCGCGGCGTACACGTTGCGGGGATCGACCGGAGCGTCCTCGCCGACCAGTCCGGGGGCCAAGTCCGCGCCGCAGCGCGGGCAGGAGGGCTCGAACCGGCCCGCGTCCAGATCGGCCACGGCCCTGGGGCCCGGCCGGACGGCCCCGTGCCGCGCGCACTCGTACCGTCCCTCCCCGTACACCACCATCGACCCCGCGAGCACCAGACGCCGGACGCCCGCCCGCGCCATGGCCGCGACCAGGACGGCCGTGCCGAGATCGTTGCGTGAGACGTATTCCGCCGCGTCGGCGACACCGTCGCCGAGCCCGACCATCGCCGCCTGGTGACACACGACGTCAACCCCGGCCAGGGCGCGGGCGATCGACGCCGGGGCCCGGACGTCGGCGGCGGGATCCGCGCGGACGTCGTACACGAGGGGCTCGTGCCCGCTCGCCCGCAGCGCCTCGACGACATGGGACCCGATGAACCCGGCACCGCCGGTGACCAGTACACGCATACGGCCACGCTAGACGCGGACGGCATCGGCGGCGGGCGGCGTGGCCGCCGTGTCATGACTCCGTAAGGTGCCGCTCAGCCCGTCCGTGGCCCCCGGTGGGTGTCGAACCGTTCCCACTCGACGGCCCACTGCTCCATTTCGTCGGTCCGGCTGCGTACCGCTCGGCTTCCGGCCCAGACCAGGCCGCCCGTCGCCACTGCGGCCATCATGGCGACGACGGCCTTCGCGCCGGGCGACTGCTGGGCTACGGGGTGACTCCGCCTCGGTGCGCCGTCCGCGGACCGTGGGCCAGGGGACTGCACGGTGTCCGGGTCCGGCACCGACGTCGCTGCGGGGCGGGACGGACGCGGCTGGGGCGTCACATGGCCGACCGCGTCCGCCGCCAGCAGCCCCACAATGAGGCCGGTCACCAGGGTGACGGTCCAGGCCGCGAGAAGCAGCCAGGCCTCGACGACGTCGCTGCGTCGGCGGAGCGGGTTCCGGCGCCACCGCCATCCGCGGACCCGCACGCTCCGAGGCGGCCTCAACGGTTCCACCCCCCTCGCTCGCTGCGACCCTGCCGACGGGTGGCCTCCGGGCCGGGCGTGCCGCGTGGCGGTGTCCGCCGCCGCGGCACGCTGTGGGTGTTCAGCCGGTCACCGTGGGGCGCGACGGCTGAGACCCACCGTCAGTCCCATGGCCGCGCAGCCCAGCAGGAAGGTGATGGCGCCGAGCCAGCAGTTGTTCCAGATGATGCCGGCGCGTGCGCCGTGGGCGGCCGTCACCACCCAGGGAGAGATCAGCAGCCACACGCCGAGCGGTGGAAGCACCCAGGCCATGCGGAACATCCGTTCCGGGGCCAGGGTCAGACCCAGGCCGACGAGGCCGACGGTGATGCCGACGATCAGGTTGCTGACAGTGATGTTCGGTTCGGTTGCCGCGAAGTGCACGACCCAGGGCGAGATGGCCGCGTACACGCCGGCCAGGAGGATCAAGCCCTCAACCATGATCGCCTGGCTGCTGGACGCCGTACGCTCGAGCCGTTCCCGCATCTCCGCGATCTCGGGGTGCCCGGACATCCCGGTGGAGTGCTGCGGATACGACATCGCTGCCGCCTCCTCTCCATGTCCGTAGTTGTCCTTGTGCGACGCCGCGTTCCCATACGCCGGTGAAATAGCAGTCTTTGGTGCTATTTGCTTAGTGATGTGGGTCACAGTGGCTGGGCGAGTTCTCGTCCGCCGCCGAGCCCCGCTCCCGTCGGTGTGCGAGCGGACGGGTGCGCCTTTCGTGGTGCCCGCACATCACCTATCGGTAGTACCAGCGGTAACCCCGGGAATCAGCACTTCACGACCGTTGTGGCGCGCGCGGCCCCACGCCCACGCCCCGACGGCCGGCACCTCCCCGCGCTCCGCGCCGCCGTGATCTCACGCACCGGCACCCGCGCGGGCACCGCCACGCCCGCCGGTGGCGGTGTCCGCCTCCCGAGAAGAGAGAGTCCCACGCCCATGCCCAAGCCTGCTCTGCGCCGTGTCATGGCTGCGAGGTCCGCGCTCACCGGCGCGCTGGCCCTCGGTCTCACCGCCGCCCCCGCCCAGGCCTCCACCCCCTCGACTACGCCGCCCTCGGCGACAGCTGCAGCGCCGGCTCCGGTGTGCTGCCCGTTGACACGAGCAATCCGGTCTGCCTGTGCTCCACTGCCGACTATCCGCACGTCCTGGCGGCCCGCACCGGGGCCCGGCTGACGGACGTCACCTGCGGCGCCCCCCAGACCAAGGACTTCATCGAGTCGCAGTACCCCGGGCTCGCCCCGCAGGCGGACGCGGTCACCGCGGACACCGACCTGGTCACGCTGACGATCGGCGGTAACGACAACGGCACCATCGTGGGCGCCATGCTGGTGTGCGGCAGTGCGGGCATCCTCGGCGCGGGCCAGGGCAGCCCCTGCAAGGACACCCACGGGAGCTCCTTCGACGACGCCATCGACGCCAAGATCTACCCGGCGCTGAAGAACGCGCTGCGCGCCGTACGCGCCAAGGCCCCGGACGCGCGGGTGGCCGTACTCGGTTACCCGTGGATCACGCCGGCCAAGGCCGACCCGTCCTGCCTCGCGAAGCTGCCGATCGCCTCCGGCGACGTGCCCTACCTGCACGCCCTGCAGGCCCATCTCAACGCGGTCGTGCAGCGCGCCGCCGAGGAGACCGGCGCCACGTTCGTGGACTTCTCCCGGGTGTCCGAGGGCCATGACGCGTGCCAGGCCGTCGGCACCCGGTGGATCGAGCCGCTCCTGTTCGGGCAGAACCTCGTCCCGGTCCACCCAACGCGCTCGGTGAGCAGCGCATGGCGGAGCGCGCCATGAACGTGCTCGGTCTCGGCTGACCCCCGCGGGGTGATCAGGCCTGCGCACCGCCGTCGACCGAGAGCACCGTCCCGGTCACGAAGGAGGACCGGTCGCTCAGCAGCCAGGCGGCAGCCTCGGCGATCTCCTCCGGTGCGGCTCCGCGGCGCAGCGGGGTCATCGCCTCGAGCCGCTCCTGGAGCCCGGGGGACCGGGCCTCCCAGGCCAGGATCATCTCGGTCAGCGTGTTGCCCGGCGCGATCGCGTTGACGCGGATGCCCTCGGGGCCGTAGGTCACGGCGGCCGACTCGGTCAGGCTGTTCACCGCCCGCTTCATCGCGCCGTACGCCGGGAGTTCGGGGTTGCCGCGCAGGCTGCCGATGGAGGAGTTGTTGACGATGGCGCCGGTGCCGGCGGTGGCGCGGATGGCGGCGACCTCGGCGACCATGGCCAGCCAGACGCTCTTGAGATTCACCGTGTACAGATGGTCGAACGCGGCCTCCGGCAACTGGTCCATGGGGCCGGGCGGCTGGATGGTCGCCCCGTTGTTGAAGGCGATGTCCAGACGGCCGTAGAGGTCGACGGCACGATCCACGGCGGCCCGCACGCTCGCGGTGTCGGCGAGGTCGCACACCACGTAGTCCGCGGTGCCGCCCGCGGCCCGCACCTCCTCCGTGACCGCCTTCAGCTGCGCCTTTGTGCGGGCCGCCAGCAGTACCCGGGCCCCCTCCCGGGCGAACAGCCGTGCGGCGGCGGCACCGATGCCGCGTCCGGCACCGGTGATGAAGGCGGCCTTGCCGGCCAGCAGGCCCTGCGGGAGTGTGTCCCTGCTCGGTGTGTTGTCCATGGCAGCGAGCCTGCGTCCGTGAGCGGGAGCCATCCAGGCACCGCCAGTACCTGGATCACCCGCGGGCCCGCGCGCACACTGAGGGCGTGGACCGAGCAGAACTGGCGGGCTTCCTGCGCAGCAGGCGCGAGCGGATCAGCCCCGCCGACGTGGGCATGGCCGCGGGGCCGCGCCGCCGCACGCCGGGCTTGCGGCGCGAGGAGGTGGCGCACCTGGCGTTCATCTCCACCGAGTACTACACCCGGCTGGAGCAGGCCCGCGGTCCGCGCCCGTCACGCGAGGTACTGGCCGGGCTGGCCCGCGCCCTGCGGCTGTCGGACGCCGAGCGCGAGCATCTGCACCTTCTCGCCGGGGCCCCGCCGGCCCCGGCTCCCGGCCCCTGCCGCGAGGTACGGCAGAGCATCCTCGACCTGGTGCACCGGCTGCCGCAGTCCGCCGCCTTCGTCACCTCGGCCACCCTGGAGGTGCTGGCCTGGAACGAGCTGGCCGCCGCCCTCATGGAGGACTTCTCGGCACTCCCGCGCCGCGACCGCAACCTCGCGCGCCGTGCCTTTCTCGGGCCGCGCTCCGGAGAGCAGCGGCTGTACGGCGTGTCCGACGTGGAGGCGTTCTCCCGGCATGCGGTGCGCCGGCTGCGCACGGCCGCCGCCCGTTACCCCGACGATCCCGAGGTGACCGGGCTGATCCGCGAACTCCGGTCCGGCAGCGAGGAGTTCGCACGCCTGTGGGACTCCCATGACGTGGACGCGGGACCCGCGCACCGCAAGGCGTTCCGGCACCCCCTGGTGGGGCCGGTCACCGTCGACTGCGACGCCCTCGACATCACCGACCGCGACCAGCAGGTCGTGATCTACACCGCCGTCCCCGGCACGCCGTCCGAGGAGGCGCTACGGCTGCTGTCGGTGCTCGGCACCCAGCGCATGGACGCCGTCCGCTGAGCCGGACCCGCCGTACGGCGGCCCTGCACCGTCGAGCTCGGGGGCGTCCCGCATCACGGCGAACCGGCGTGGACGGCGCGAGCCTGCACCGAGGGGCGGGGTGAGGCCCGGCCGCGGCATGAGGGAAAATAGTTGCGCAATGAAACTACGGGGAACGTGTGAAAGGCCGCCCTCCATGCCGCACCTCACCATCGACTACTCCTCCCGGCTGGCCGGAGCCTTCGACGCCCGCGCCCTGGTGGAGGAGTTGCACCCGCTCGTGGTCGAGGAGTCGGGTACCTCGGGGGTGTGCAAGACGCTGCTGCGGCCGGCGGAGACGTACGTCGGCGAGGGACCGGGCACGGAGGCCGTCTTCGCCCACGTGGAAGTCGGCCTCATGCCCGGCCGCCCCGAGGCGCAGAAGGCGCGGCTGTCCGAGAGCGTGCTCGCTCTGCTCGCCAAGCATCTGCCCGCCGTCGCCGGCGACGAGCAGCAGGTGTTCCTCTCGGTGGAGGTACGTGACCTCGCCGCCTCCTACCGGCTCTCCCCGTCGGCGCGATGAGCCGACGGTGAGAGCCGGTAGGACGGAGGCCGGCGCGTTTCACCGGCCGCCCCCGCCTCCCGAGCGCTCGAAACTCGCTCGAGCCCGGGGCGATCCGATGAGATGATCTTCGCACCCGGTCACTACCATGTGGCCACAAGACAACCATCCAACCGGTCCGTTACCCACGTGCCGTTCTGGGTCGCCGATGCCAGGGACCGCTCCCCGGGCTGCGGTGATCTTCCTGCCCAGGAGGACCTTCCGCATGTTCCGACGAATTGGCAGCACAGTCGTCCGACATCCCGTGTGGACGATCGTGGCATGGCTGATCGCCGCGGTGGCGATCGTCGCCACCGCTCCAGGTCTGCCCTCGAACAGTGACGAGAGCAGCTTCCTGCCCAAGAGTTACGAGTCCATCAAAGCGGCGGCTCTCCAGCAGAAGGCGTTCCCCAGCGCCTTCACGCCGTCCGCGATCGCGTTGTACCAGCGCACGGACGGCGGCAGGCTGACCGCCGCCGACAAGCAGGACATCGCCCGGATCACCACCGAACTGGGCGGCAAGCACATCGACCAGGTGCAGAAGGTCGTCCCCGGCCCGCCGTCCAAGGACGGCAGGTACGCCCTCACCCTGGTCCAGATGGACAGCAAGAACGCCGGTCAGCCGAAACAGGCCGACGCGGCCAAGGTGTTGCGCGACGACGTCAAGCAACTGGCCAAGGGCAGCCATCTCGACGTCAAGCTCGGCGGTTCCGCCGCCCAGGCCCTCGACCAGCAGGACTCGTCCAAGCGGGGCCAGGCTCTGATCGGCTTCGGCACCTTCGCGATCATCCTGGTGACCCTGCTGATCATCTTCCGGGCGCCGATCCTGGCCGTGCTGCCCCTGGTGCTCATCGGCCTGGTGTCCGCCGTCGCCAACGGCCTGATCGCCTACGCGACCAAGCTGTTCGACCTCCAGGCGAACAGCTCGATCTCGTCGATCCTGATCGTCGTGCTCTTCGGTGTGGGCACGGACTACTTCCTGTTCCTGATGTTCCGCTACCGCGAACGCCTGCGGGCCGGTGACGAGGCCAAGGAGGCCATGGTCAACGCGGTCGGCAGGGTGGGCGAGGCCATCGCCTCCGCGGCCGGGGCCGTCATCATCGCCTTCCTCGCGCTGGTGCTGTCCACCCTCGGCTTCCTCAAGCAGATGGGCCCGGCGCTCGCCATCGCGGTCGGCGCGACCCTCGTGGCGGGTCTGACCCTGATTCCGGCCGTGGTCTCGCTGATCGGGCCGAAGGTCTTCTGGCCGTCCAAGTCCTGGCAGAAGGAACCGGAGAACGCCCGCTTCGCCGCCCTCGGCCGCGGGGTGCAGCGCCGCCCCGCGCTGACCGCCGGGTTGTCCGGTCTCGTCCTGGTCGCGCTGTCGCTCGGCATCTTCGGTTACCACGCCACGTTCGACCTGGCCTCGGGCTCCATGCCGAAGACCAAGGAGTCCATGGTCGTGCAGGACCAGATGCAGAAGGCGTACTCCGCGGGCGCCGCGGCACCCACCGACGTCTACCTGTCCAGCACCGACGGCAAGCCGCTGGACAAGTCCGGCTTCGCCGCCTACGTGCGGAAGCTCGGGGCCGTGAACGGCGTCGCCAACGCCAGGATGACCCAGGTGAACCAGGACGGCACCACCGCGGACTTCACCGTCACCCTCAAGTACGAGGCGTCGACGGACAAGGCGATCGACACCGTGGGCAAGGTGCGCGACGTCGCCCATGCCGACGCCCCGGACGGCGCCAGGGCGGTCGTCGGCGGCATGTCCTCGATCTACAAGGACATCAACACCGCGGTGAACCACGACTACAAGACGGTCTTCCCGGTGGCCGCCGTCCTCATCATGATCATCCTAGGCCTGCTGCTGCGCAGCGCGGTGGCACCCTGGTACCTGATGGCCTCGGTGGGTCTCGGGTTCGGTGCCACCCTCGGCGCCACCGTGTGGATCTTCCAGAAGGGCGAGGGACACTCGGGGTTGATGTTCATGCTCCCGGTGATCATGTATCTGTTCGTGGTCGCCATCGGCACCGACTACAACATCCTCATGATCGCCCGGCTGCGGGAGGAGGCCCGCGAGGGCCGTGAGCCGCGCGAGGCGGCCGGCATGGCACTGCGGCACGCCGGGCCGACCGTCGCCGCGGCCGGCTTCATCCTGGCGGCGACCTTCGCCACGATGATGCTGGCGGGCAACTCGCTGCTCACGGAGATGGGTTTCGCGGTCTCCTTCGGCATCGCCGTCGCCGCCTTCGTCATGGCGATGTTCTTCACCCCGAGCCTCACCGCGCTGATCGGCCACGCCGCGTGGTGGCCGGGGCACGGCGACCGCTCCGAGACGGCACCGGCCGGTGCCGGCGCTTCCGTCCCCGGGCCCGGAGCCGACCCCCGCTCCGCCGCCCACGACCCAGCGGGGCGCCGCGGCTAGTGCCCCGGCAGGGCGACGTTTGACCGTCAAGGAGCGGCGTCCGGCGCGTGCTGTCGGCGTGCCGGCCGGAAGCCCGACGGGGCGACCGTTGCCTGTTGGGGCGCTGGCTGCGGCGCGCGTGGTGACGGGGAGTCCCGCCGGGCGATGACGGCCCGGCGGGACTCCCCGTCGTCGTTCGAGGTCGACTCGGCGGTGCGGGGGCCGTCCGTGCGGTCGGCTCAGGCACCCGGCGTGGCCGGGACACCGTGGCGCGGGGCCGGCCCGGGCACTTTGCGCGGATGTGCCGCGCGCGCCGTCCGTCAGGCCGGCCATGGTGTCCCGGCGCGTCCGGCACCGCGGCACCAGCCCCGCGCCGCCACCCGACGGAGGACCGGGCCGCGGGGACGGTCGTCCGGACTCCCGGGCCACCGACTGCCTGAGCACCACGCGAGGGCTACCAGGCGGGTACGGCACCGGCCGGCCGCCGGGCGTCCGTCCGACCCGGTCCCGGTGGCCTCCGGACGGCTGCCGCGGCGGCGGCGCTGCAGCCGGGAAGGCCGACGGCCGGTGGGCCCGGCCGCCGCGCGGACTGCTGCCCGGTGAGGACAGCGGGGCCGTCCGCGCGACGCGCGGCCCCAGGTGTCCCGGCGTCGGCGCGGTCACAGCGGTTGGCCGGCGAGAGACGCCAGGTAGGCGCCGTAGAGCACGGACAGGGCCGTGAGGGTGCCGCACACCAGGCGGACGCGGGGGGACGGCCCCGCGTGCCAGGCCCGTGCCAGGACGCGGGCCGGCGGGACGAGCAGGGGGAACGCCGGGAGCAGGAAGCGCGGCTTGCAGGAGAAGGGGCCGGACACCGCGACGACCAGCAGGAGCAGGACGCCCGCGAACACCACGAGCGGCAGCGGAGTGCGGTCCAGGCACAGCACGCAGAACGACACGACCCCGGCCACGACGAGGACCAGGGCCACCGGATAGGTCACCCAACTGCCCTGCAACGGCATCGACGCCAGAAACCGCAGGGGTCCGACCGTGAGATCCAGACGGGAGTTCCAGGCACTCTGCACATGCAGATAGCCGCGCACCAGGTCACCGGTCTGCCGTCCCACCCACAGCACGTAACCGGCCCAGCCCAGCGGGCCGAGGACGACGCCGGCCAGAAGACCCGGCGAGGCGCGCCCATGCTGCCGTACGACCTCGTGCCCGGCCGCTGCGGCGACGGCCACGGCGACCGCGATGCCGTTGGGACGGGTGAGCCCGGCGAGCATCGCCAGCGCGCCCGCGGCCAGCCAGCGGCGGCGCAGCACGGCGTACAGGGACCAGGCGGCACACGCGGTGAACAGCGGTTCGGTGTAGGCCAGGGCGAGGGCGACCGACGGCGGCATCACGGCCCACAGGGCGACCAGGGCGGTGGCGACCTGCCGTCCGTGGAGGTGATGGCCGATCGTGTAGATGCCGTACACGGCGAGGGCTGCGGAAGCCCAGGCGACGAGCAGACCGGCTGCCCCCGTCGAGACGGGGAGCAAGCCGCGCAGGGCCCGGACGAGACCCGGGTACAGCGGGAAGAACGCCCAGTCGGTCTGGACCGCACCCGTGGAGGTGATCCGTAACTGGGTTCCGTAGCCGTGTTCGGCGATGTGCAGGTACCAGACCGAGTCCCACGCGTGGACCAGGCTCTTGCCGAACGGGCGGCCGGCCACGGCGTCGACGATGACCAGCAGCACGACCCCGGCGAGCCGGACGGCGGCGAAGACCCCGAGGGCCCGCAGCGCCCCCGGAGGACCCTCCACCCGCCCGCGGCCGGTCTCGCGGGGACTGTCGGGCGGCCGCAGCGCGGAGGACATGCTCACCCTCCGACCATGTGTGGCGGCGCACCCGAGCGCAAACCGGAACCCGCCGCATGGCCGCGCGGGGGACCGATGCGCCGCACGGCACACGCCAGGGGCGGAAGAAAAGGCGTTGGGCCGGTGCACGTCAATCCGGGCAGGCACAGGGAACTGCCCCGGTTCGAGGCGGAGAGCGCGGTCAGGTTCTTCGCCCGGCACCTCGGCAGGACGGCCGTGTCGACAGACGGCCGTGTCGACGGCCTGACGCACCTCGGCCGGCGCCCCTCCCGGTGGATCAGTTCCCGGGTGCGGTGCGGAGCCGGGGCACCGATGGCCCCGAAGCCGGAACGGCCCTGAGGACAGGGCCGTTCCCGGAGGGCTCCCTCGATGGCGGGGCGGCAGCGAAGGGACGTCAGGCCGCCGTACCGCGCAGTGCCGCCAGGGTGGCCGGGGTCAGCGGCCGGGGGGTGTGCTCGGCGTCGACGAGGACGACCGTGCACCGGGCGCTGTGGGTGAGCGTGGTGGTGAGGCTGCCGTCGGCGAACTGGGCGAGCGGACCGCGCGGCGAACGGCCGACCGCGATCGCGCGGGCGCCCACCTCCGCCGCGTGCCGGGCCAGCGCACGGCCGGCGGCCGCGTGATCGCCGACGCTGGTGAGGATCTGGCCGGTGGCGACGATGCCCCGGCCGGCGAGCCGGTCCAGGTGGGCGGCCACGGCGGCCCGGGCGTGCTCGATGGTCTCCGTCTCGACGGCCTGTTCCTCGACCACCGCGGTCTGCTGGACGTGGACGACCTCCAGCGGGCTGCCGGTGTCCCGGGCGAGGCGCGCCGCGGCGTCCACGATGGCGGCGGCCCGGTCGTGACCGCCCACGGCGACGATGACCCGCGGTGTGTCCGTGCCGGCCGGGCCGCCCACGGGGATCAGCGAGGGCGTCATCGGTACCCCCTCGCCGGGGTCCGTCTCGGCCCGGCGCAGCAGGCCGTGTCCACTGGCCAGCACGGGGATGGCCAGGACGAAGGTGGCGGCGCCGAGGTAGAAGGGGACGCTCAGGTCGGTGGCGTCGGCGAGCTTGCCGGCGACGTACGGCGCCAGACCGCCGCCGATGAAGCGCAGGAAGCCGTACGCGGAGGAGGCCACCGGACGCTCCACCGGGGAGACGAGCATGACGGCCTGGGTGGTGAGGGTGTTGTTGATGCCGATGAAGGCACCGCTGGCTATGACGGCGACGACGACCACGGCCGGCGTCTGCACACCGGCGGCGATCACGGCCATCACCGCGCCGAGGCAGGCCAGGTTGACGTACAGGACCGGGGCGGTGCCGAACCGGGCCTGCAGACGCGGGGCGAAGAACACGCTGAACGCCGCCACCAGCAGTCCCCAGCCGGTGAAGACGAGGCCCAGCTCGTGGGCGTTCAGCTTCATCGGGTAGGGGGCGTAGCCGAGCATGGTGAAGAAGCCCCAGTTGTAGAGCAGGGCCATGATGCCCATGGTCAGCAGACCGCGGTGGCGCAGGGCCCCGAGCGGTGCCACCGGGGAGGTGCGCCGGGCGGGCCTGGGCAGTGACGGCACGAACGCGAGGGTCGCGACGAGGGCTACGGACATGAGGACGGCGACGCCGAAGAACGGGCCGCGCCAGCTGATGGCGCCCAACTCACCGCCCAGCAGGGGGCCTACGGCGATGCCGAGGCCCAGCGCGGTCTCGTAGAGGATGATCGCACCGCCGAAGCCGCCGCTGGCCGAGGCGACGATGACCGCGAGCGAGGTGGCGATGAAGAGGGCGTTGCCCAGGCCCCAGCCCGCGCGGAAGCCGACGATGCCGTTGATGGAGTCCGAGGAGCCGGCCAGGGCGGAGAACACCACGATGACGGCCAGGCCGATGACCAGGGTGCGCTTGGCGCCGAACCGGCTGGAGAACCAGCCCACCACCAGCATGGCCACCGCGGTGACGATCAGGTAACTGCTGAACAGCAGGGAGACCTGGCTGGGCGAGGCGTGCAGGCTCTTGGCGAGGGCGGGCAGGATCGGGTCGACCAGGCCGATGCCCATGAACGAGATCACGCAGGCGAACGCCACGGCCCAGACGGCCTTGGGCTGCCGGAAGGGGCCGGTGGTCCTTTCGTGCGGTGCGCTCATGACCGCTTCAACTCCAGTTCTCGGCGGGGACGGTGCGAGGGGACGGGCAGGTTCAGGAACGGGGCCGGCGGTCCCGGATGACCTGGGCCAGCGCGGGGAGCGCGACGGCCACGGCGTGCCGCTCCGGCCCGGTCAGCTCCTCCATGAGCTCCGCCAGGGCGTCGGCGCGCTCGCTCCGGCGCCGCCGGAAGACGTCGAGGCCGGCGGGGGTCGCCTCCACCAGCACTCCGCGGCCGTCGGTGCGATCGGCGGTGCGGCGCACCAGCCCTGCCCGTTCCAGGCGGGTGACGAGCTGGGTCATGTTGGGCTGGGAGGCGTTCTCCGCGCGGGCCAGTTCGGTCAGCCGCTGGGGTCCCTCGCGCCCCAGGCGGCTGAGCGCGGACGAGGCCGCGGTACTGAGTCCGCCGGTCGTGGCGCTGCGGCGCACGTACCGGACGATCTCCTCCATGGCGAGCATCAGGTGCTCGGCCGACGTGTCCGCCGGGTCGGCAGGGTCCATAACCCGCTTATGCATAAGCCCATTATGCATGTACCTGTACGACGCATCAATATCGGTGTCTCGCGGTCACGGATCAGCGATTTCCGGGCAGGACGGGATTCGTGGCGCTGGATATGGTGGATACGCGGGGGACACCCGAACTGTCGCGATCCGCTGGGTCGGCGGCGTGGAAGAAGTGATCCCGATGATCTCCGACATGGTTCTGGTGCCCACCAGCGACGCCACTCTCTCCGGTGATCTCGTCGTTCCCTCGGCGGCGCGCGCCGTGGTGCTCTTCGCCCACGGCAGCGGCAGTTCCCGGCACAGTCCGCGCAATCGGATGGTGGCCGCCGAACTGCGCACCGCCGGGCTCGGCACCCTGCTGATGGACCTGCTCAGCGAGCGGGAGGAGCGGCACGACGCGGTGACCGGCGAGCACCGCTTCGACATCCCGCTGCTGGGCCGACGGCTCGTGGCCGCGATCGACTGGCTGGACACCCAGCCGGACACCCGTGGCCTCCCGGTCGTCCTGTTCGGCGCCAGCACGGGTGCCGCCGCGGCGCTGGTGGCCGCGGCCGAGCGCCCGGACCGGGTGCTGACCGTGGTGTCGCGCGGCGGCCGGCCCGATCTGGCGGGCGACACCCTCGGGAGGGTGCGGGCCCCCGTGCTGCTCATCGTCGGCGGCCAGGACCAGCAGGTGCTGGAGCTGAACGAGGAAGCGGCCGGGTACTTGCGGGTCCCGCGCACCCTGCACGTCGTTCCGGGGGCGACCCACCTGTTCGGCGAACCCGGCGCCCTGGAGGAGGTCGCCGAGGTGGCCAGGCGGTGGTGCCAGGAGCGGATGACCGGGCAGACCGTGCAGCACGCCTGACCAGCGCTCGCACCGGTCGCGACGTCGCCCGTCAGCCCGGACCGGAGCGGCCGAAGAACTCGGCGTAACGGGCCGGCAGCCGGGACAGCAGATCGTCGAGCTGCCGGTCCGGCACCGCGTCGGCGACCGTGGACAGCACGGCGTCCGCGTCCCACTCGGCGGTGCGGGGCCGGGCGCCGGTCTGCACGGACACCCGGCGCAGGAACTCGTCGCAGTCGAACGCCTCGGGACGCCCACGGTCCAGATGCAGGGCCTCGTCCAGCGGGGCGGGCAGCCGAGCGGCCAGTTCCTCGGCCGCCTCGGGGGCGATCCGGGTCGCGAGCGCCCACAGGACCGCCTCGCAGACGTGCTCGGCCTCCTCGCGGCTGCGGTACTCCCCGCGGTCGCGGACCTGGGTCAGGAATTCTTCCAGTTGCACGGCGGCCTCCCACTGCCGTCTCAGGCCATCACGGCGAGCCACCCCCTTCCCCTCCGCCGTGGGCCCGGTCGGGCGGACGGCGGACAGGCTGATGTCGTCATTGTAGGTTCGGGCCCCCGACGTGGGAGGCCCGACCGGTGCCGTGTGCCCGCTCGCGGACGGGAGCCGTGGCCGGTGGCGCGGTGGCGCGAAGCCGGTCGGGTGATTGACGGGCAGGTCCCGGCTCGGGTGCGGCCCGTCGCGGGCCGGGGCGGAGAGACTGCCGTCATCCCGACGGAGGTGGCGTACACATGCTCAGCGACAGCACAGCGACGGCGACGGCGACGATCCTTGCCGAGAAGCCGGGCGTGGCGGCGGTCGTCGCCGGTGCTCCTCGTGTCGCGCAGATCGCGGCGCGGTGCAGCGAGGAGACGGAGGCCGCCCGGCGGCTTGCGCCGGAGGTGGTCGAGGCGGTGCGGGAGGCCGGATTCGCCCGGCACTTCGTCCCCGCCGCCTTCGGCGGTACGGAGGGCCGTTTCGCGGACATGACCTCGGCGGTGGCCCTGGTCGGCGAGGGCTGCGCCTCGGCTGCCTGGGCCGCCTCGCTGTCCGCCCACGCGGCCAGGTACGGGGCGTACCTTCCCCCGGAGGGCCAGCAGGTGCTCTGGGCCGACGGGCCGGACACCCTGATGGCGGGCGCGCTCATGCCGGCCGGGAAGGCGGACCGGGTCTCCGGCGGCTGGCGGCTGAGCGGTGAGTGGAAGTACATCAGCGGGGTTCGGTTCGCCGACTGGGTCTTCGCCTGCTCCGCCGTACCCGGCGCGGTGGGGCCGGACGGGCGGGGGGAGGTGCGGTTCTTCGCGGTGCCGCGGGCCGACATCACCGTGAAGGACACCTGGTTCACGCTGGGCATGCGCGGGACCGGCAGCGACACGATGGTCCTGGACGACGTCTTCGTGCCCGACCATCTGACCCTGTCGCGGCTCGACCTCAACGCGGGGCGGGCCACGGCCTCCACGGCCCGCTGCCACACGGTGCCCGTGAACGAGGTGAACGGGCTGCCGCTCGCCGTTCCGGTCGTGGGCGCCGCGCGCGGGGCGGTGCGGACCGCGGCCGAGCAGAACGTCCGGCGGACCGACCGGCGGGGCGCCCCGCTGCGCGAGAAGCCGTCGGTCCAGATCGGTCTCGCGCGTTCGGCCGCCGAGGTGGACGCCGCGGAACTCCTCGTCCAGCGGGCCGCACGGGTCGCAGACGGCGTCGAGGCGACGGAGGACGGTGAGCCGGCGGTGCGCGGTCCCCGGGACCTGGCGCTCGCGGTCGAGTTGTCGGTGTCGGCCGTCGAACGGCTCTTCCGCGGCACCGGGACGACCGGCCATTTCGACTCCGACCCCCTCCAGCGCTTCTGGCGCGACGTCAACACCGCCGCCTCCCACGTGATCTTCTCGTTCGAGATCGCCGGGTCGGCCTACGGCGCCTGGGCGCTGGGCGTGGAGAGCACGGAGCCGAGACGCTGACCTGCCCGGGCCGGGTCGTCGAGGGAGACGTCGCCGTCGGCCTCGCGTCGATCGGCGCCCCGGCGCACGCGACGCGGGGTGGCCGGACCGGTCGGGCCGAGTTCCCGGCGGAGACGGAACCATGGGGTGCCATGCGCGCTGCGTACATCGAGGAGCTCGGCTCCCCGGAGGTCATCCGGTACGGCGAGGTCGCCGCACCCCGGCCGGGACCCACCGACGTACTGGTGGACGTCCTGGCCACCGCGGTCAACCCGGTGGACGCCTTCGTGCGGTCGGGGCAGTTCCCCACACACGTGGACTTCCCCTTCGTCGTCGGTCGCGACCTGGTCGGCACGGTCGCCGACTCGGGCCCCGGTGTCACCGGCTTCCGGGTCGGTGACCGGGTGTGGTGCAACAGCCTCGGGCACGGCGGGCGGCAGGGCGCGGCGGCGGAACAGGCGGTGGTGGCGGCCGACCGGCTGTACCGGCTGCCCGAGGGCGTCGATGCGTGCGCCGCTGTGGCGGTGCTCCACCCGGCCGCGACCGCCTATCTGGCGCTGTTCGTCCACGGGCGGCTCCGCGTGGGCGAGAGCGTGCTCGTCGCGGGCGCCGCCGGCAACGTCGGCAGCGCCCTGGTGACGATGGCGGTGCGGGCCGGTGCCCGCGTCCTCGCCACGGCCGGCGCGCGGGACGCCCGGTACTGCGCGGAGCTGGGCGCGGCCGAGGTGTTCGACTACCGGGATCCGCACCTGACGGAGAAGATCCGCGCGGCGGCGCCGTCCGGGCTGGACCTGTACCTGGACACGGCGGGCGCCAACGACCTGGAGACCTCGCTCGGACTGCTCGCCCTCAGGGGCCGCGTGGTGCTGCTGGCCGGCCTCCGGACCCGTCCGGTGCTGCCCGCCGGGGCGCTGTACATGAACGACCGCTCCGTCGTGGGGTTCGTGATCTCGCACGCGACACCCGGCGAACTCGCCGAGGCCGCCGCGTACATCAACGACCTGCTCGGCCGGGGTGCACTCCGGCCCCGCACGATCGAGGTCCTCCCGCTGAGCGCGGCGGCCGACGTGCACGCCCGGATGGAGAAGGGCGAACTGCACGGCCGCCGCGCCGTCCTGCGCACGGACCTCATCGTCGGCGGCTGACTCCGGGGGATGCAGGCGCCGGCCGCCCTGCGAGCCGGCCGTACGCGCCCGGTGTCAGGTGATGCGCCGCAGCAGGGCCGCGACCGCCGGGGGAGGATCGCCCTACGGCCGTACCACCATCACCTTCCAGCTCGGCGAGCGCAGGGCGGCGGCCCGGCTGAGGGCGAGCCCCAGCAGATGGCCGATCTGCGGATCGGCACGGTCGGAGACGACGGGCACCTCAAGCAACGGGCAGGGGGCGCCGGAGCCCAGCGCGGGCAGGAAGCGGTCGAGCCACCGCGCGAACTGCTCCCTGCCGAGCACCCTGCGCATCGCGTCGGCCTCGGTCAGCGCCGGGGACAGGAAGTCCTGGCCCGACGGTTCCCAGTGCGCGGGCGCGTCGTGGTCGTCGGTGAACCAGGCCAGCAGCCGCTGTCGTACGGCCTCGGTGGTCGCGGCGGGCAGGTTGCCCGCGTCGAGCAGGAGGCCCAGAGCGAAGGCGCTGTTGGGGTGGTTGCCGTGGCGCACCGGATAGGTGGCCTTCGGCAGCCACTCGGTCAGCAGGGTGTCGACGGCGGCGACCGCCGGCGCCAGAGCCTCGGCCCAGCGGAGTCCGGCCGCACCCCCGTACGCCCGGCATTCGGCGGCGAGTGTCACGAGCCAGGCCCAGCCGTAGGGCCGCTCGAAGGAGGGGTGGCCGAGGAGATAGGCGGCTTCGACGGCGATGTTTCCGGGCGTGAGGTGCCTGTCGAGCACGTCGACGACCGGTGCCGTGTCCGGCAGGGCGGGCGTGTCGCCGCACCGGCGCAGGAGGCGGACCAGCAGCCAGTGCATGTGGACCGCCGAGTGCCAGTCGTAGGAGCCGTGGAAGGCGGAATGAAGGGCGCTCGACCGTACCTCCTCGTCCGGTGACGTCGTCAGATGCGCGGGGGAGTTGGGTTACTCCCGGGTGATGTTGGCCAGGGCGAGCCGGGCGAACCCGGCCGCGTGCGCGGTGAGCGGCATCAGTGGGTGGCCCCCTCGGCGACCTTCAGGTCGTCCTCCGCGGGGGCGGCGGCCGCGGTCGGCAGCAGCGCGCGCAGGCCGCGGGCGACCGTGGTGGGTTCCAGGGCGGGCGCGGTGCCGTCCGTGACCTGCTCCGGGGCCCAGGGCACATGCACGAAACCGCCGCGGACGCGCGGGAATTCGGTGGCGATCAGGTGGCCGAGGCCGTAGGCGACATGGTTGCAGACGAACGTGCCGGCCGTGTTGGACACCGCCGCCGGCACGCCCGCCGCGCGCAGGGCGGCGACGCAGGCCTTCACCGGGAGCGTGGAGAAGTAGGCGGCGGGGCCGCCGGGGACCACGGGCTCGTCGATGGGCTGGTTGCCCGCGTTGTCGGGGATGCGCGCGTCGTCGACGTTGACGGCGACGCGTTCGACGGTCACGCCGGGGCGCCCGCCCGCCTGGCCCAGGCACAGGATCAGATCGGGCTCCGTGGCGCGGACGGCGGCGCGCAGGGCGGCTATGGACTCGCCGAAGACACAGGGGAGTTCGGCGGCGGTGACGGTGAGCCCGGCGGGCGGCTCGGCGGCCACGAGGCAGGCCGCCTGCCAGGACGGGTTGACCTGCTGGCCGTCGAAGGGGGCGAAGCCGGTGATGAGCACGCGGGTCATGGCACTTCCTTCATCGGGTGCGGGAGCCGGAACCGGTCAGAACGCGAAGAGCGCCATGATCGCGGTGCAGCAGACCAGGAGCGGAAGGGCCGTCGGGATCTGCGCCTTGATGGGACCGTACTGGTCCTTCAGCTCGAGCAGGGTGGCCGGGACGATGTTGAAGTTGGCGGCCATCGGGGTGCACAGCGTGCCGCAGAAGCCGGCCAGCATGCCGACGGCGAGGACGGCCGGCGGGTCGCCGTGCATCTGCTGGATGAGGACGGGCCAGCCGATCGCCGCGGTCATCACGGGGAACGCCGCGAACGCGTTGCCCATGATCACGGTGAACAGGAACATGCCGACGCAGTAGGCGAGAACGGCGAGGTACTTCGAGTGGTCCGGCAGGACGTCGTGCACGATCCTGCCGACCTGGGTGCCGACGCCCGCGAGCGCGAAGATGGAGCCGAGGACTGCGAGGAGTTGGGGCAGCAACAGGGCCGAGCCCATCGCCTCCAGCATGGAACGGCCGGCGTGCAGCGGCACGGACGGCTTCCGCTCGCCGGTGACCAGCATGCCGACGCCAAGAGCGACGAGACACCCGATGCCGAGACCGATGAGGGTGGCCTTGCCGGTCTCGAACAGGCCCGAGGTGTCGAGGAGCGAGGCGCAGACGATGGCGACGAGCGGGATCGTCAGGGCGGGGACGAAGATCCTGCTGCCGAGACGGCCGGCGGCGGCCTCGCGCTCCTCGGCGGTGCCGGTGACCGGGACGCCCTTGCCGAGGAAGTTGAAGCCGGCGAGCACGATCAGGGCCAGCACCGCGGCGCCGAGCGGTTCGGCGGGCAGGGTCCAGCCGCCGTTCTTCGCGGTGGCGTTGGCGACCCCGGTGCCGTAGGGGAAGGTGAGCCCGAGCAGGCCCCAGAACGCGGCGGACGTCCATCGCCTGGGGTTGCTGCGGTCGGCCGCCATCTGCACGGCCATGACGACGAAGACGAGGCCCACCAGCCAGTAGAGCCATTCGACCTTGATCACTTGTTGCTCTCCTTCGGCAGCGGCAGGTCGTGTTCGGCGGCGAGCGCCATCTCGCGCTGCAACTGCCGGTCCAGGAGCAGCAGGCGGGCACCGTGGATCAGGAAGGCGCAGGCGGCGACGGGGATCGCCCACAGGGCCAGCTGGGTCGGCTCGAGGTTCTGGTGGTACGTCGAGTTGACGAAGCCGGTGATCAGAAGGATCGAGCCGATCGCGACGAAGCAGTCCTCACCGAAGAAGACGCCGACGGTGTCGGCGGACGCGGAGTAGGACCGCACCTTCTCCCGCAGACGCTCGGGCAGCGCCGCACCCGCCGAGCGTTCGGCGGCGGCCTCGGCCATGGGGGCGACGAGCGGCCGCACCGTCTGCGCGGGACCGCCGATGCTGGTGAGGCCGAAGGCCGCGGTGATCTGACGGGCCAGCAGGTAGACGGTGAGGAACCGTCCGGTGCTGAGAGCCCCGAGCCGGGCGATGAGCCTGCGGGCCTGTTCGCGCAGGCCGTAGCGCTCCAGCAGACCGATCACGGGCAGGACGATGGCGAAGACGGTGACCGAGCGGCTGTCGGCGAAGGACCGGCCGAAGGCCGCCAGGACTTCCAGCGGGTTCATTCCGCCGATCAGTCCGGTGAAGACACCGGCGACGCCGACCACGAGGACGGGATTGCGGCGCGTGACGAATCCGAGGATCACCACGACGACGCCGAGGAGAACGATCATGCGGTGGCCTTTGGGGTGTGCGGGCGGGACGCCCGAGCGGCGCGGATCCGGGGGTCCGGATCCGTGAGGGACGCACGGACCCTAGGGGATCGTTCAACGATCGAACAAGGGGGCGTTCGGTAAATCCATCTCTTGTCGGATCGTTCAACAATCCCTTAGGTTGAAGGCGTGATCGACCTCAACGCAGACCTCGGTGAAGGCTTCGGCCGCTGGACCCTCACCGACGACGACGCCCTGCTCTCCGTCGTGACCAGCGCCAACGTCGCGTGCAGCTTCCACGCGGGCGACCCTTCGGTGATGCGCCGCGTATGCGACCTCGCCGCCGAACGCGGCGTGCGGATCGGCGCGCAGGTGTCCTACCGCGACCTGGCCGGCTTCGGCCGTCGGGCCATGGACGTACCGGCCGACGAGCTGGCGGCCGAGACGGCCTACCAGATCGGGGCCCTGCGGGTCTTCGCGCAGGCCGCCGGGACCGAGGTGGCCTACGTCAAGCCGCACGGCGCGCTCTACAACCGCACCGTGCACGACGCGGAGCAGGCCGCTGCCGTGGTCGAGGGCGTGAAACTGGCGGGTGGGGCGCTGTCGGTGCTCGGCCTGCCGGGGTCGGAACTGCTCGCCGCCGCGGAGCAGGCGGGCCTCACCGCCGTGTCGGAGGCCTTCGCGGACCGTGCCTACACCCGGGCGGGCACGCTCGTGCCACGGCGCGAGACGAACGCCGTGGTGGTCGACGAGGACGCGGTGGTGCGGCGCGCCCTGGCGTTCGCCGTGGACGGTGCGGTCGAGGCCGTTGACGGTACGACGGTCGTGGTGGCCGCTCGCTCCCTGTGCGTCCACGGTGACACCCCGGGCGCCGCCCGGATCGCGGCACGGGTGCGTGAGGCACTGGAGGCGGCCGGGATCGAGGTCGGTGCGTTCGCATGACGGAGAGCCGGCCGCTGCGGGTGCACCCCGCCGGGCGCCACGCACTGCTCGTCGAACTGCCGGACGCCGAGCAGGCGGGGGCCTTCCACGGCGAACTCCTGCGACGGCGCGCGGCGGGCCTTCTGCCGCCCGTCGCGGACATCGTGCCGGGCGCGCGGACCGTGCTGCTGGACGGTGTCACACACCCGGAGGAGCTGGCGCGGCGGATCGCCGACTGGGACGTCCCCGACCGGGCCGACGACGACAAGGGCGCCGTGGAGATCGTCGTACGCTACGACGGTCCCGACCTGGCCCATGTGGCCTCCGTCTGGGGCGTCGGTGTCCACGAGGTCGCCACCCGGCACTCCTCCTGCACGTTCCGCGTCGCCTTCTGCGGCTTCTCGCCCGGCTTCGGCTACCTCACCGGTCTGCCCGCGGAGCTGCACGTGCCGCGCCGCGCCACACCCCGCACCCGTGTTCCGGCCGGCGCGTTGGCGCTCGCCGGCCCGTACAGCGCGGTCTACCCCCGTGCGACGCCCGGTGGCTGGCAGCTGATCGGAACCATGCCGGACCCGAGCGCCCTGTGGGACCTCGGCCGGGAGGCGCCGGCCCTGCTCACGCCGGGCACGCGGGTACGGTTCGTGGCAGAGGACCGCATGCCATGACCGTCGAGCTCACCGTCGTGCGCTCCGGCGCCCTGACCACCGTGCAGGACCGTGGCCGGCGCGGCCACGCCCACCTGGGTGTGCCCCGCTCCGGCGCCCTGGACGCCCCCGCCGTGCGACTGGCCAACCGGCTCCTCGGCAACACCCCCGACGCCGCAGTCCTGGAGACCACCCTGACCGGCTGCGCCCTGCGCCCCGACCGTGCCCTCACCGTCGTCGTGGGCGGCGCGCCCTGCCCGGTGACGGTCGACCGCCGGCCGGTGGCCTGGGGCGTGCCCGTGCGGGTGCCCGCGGGCGCCGTCCTGAACGTGGCCGGGGTGACCGCGGGCGTGCGCTCTTACGTGGCCGTGGCCGGTGGCATCGCCGTCGACCCGGTTCTCGGCAGCCGCTCGACGGACCTGCTCTCCGGACTCGGACCGGCGCCTGTGCGTGAGGGCGACGTCCTGCCGCTCGGCACCCCCGCCCCGGTGCCGGCGCTCACCGACACCGCTCCCTGGCCGGCGCCGCCCACCGAACTCACCCTGCCGGTCCGGCTCGGGCCGCGTGCCGACTGGTTCACACCGACCGCGCTGCGCACCCTCACCTCGGCGACCTACCGCGTGTCGCAGCACAGCAACCGCATCGGCCTGCGGACCGAAGGGCCGGCGCTGGAGCGCGTGTCGAGCGGCGAGCTGCCCAGCGAGGGCATGGTGCTCGGCGCCGTGCAGGTGCCCCCGGACGGCCGCCCGGTGGTGTTCCTGCACGACCACCCCACCACCGGGGGCTATCCGGTGATCGGCGTCGTGCCCGAGGGCGCCCTCGCCGCTGCCGCGCAGGCCGCGGCGGGCACACCGATCCGCTTCACCCCGGGGTGACGGCAACGCCGGCGACCTGGATTCGCCCCCGGCGACCCCGCCGCCGGAAGAACGCGGCCGGCGGTACCGTTCGACGCACGTGACGCCCGGGGACCCGGAGCAACGTGTTCCGAAGCATCGCGCGGGGCTGCGTGGCGGGAGCCGCCGGTACCACGGCGCTCGACGCCGTCACCCATCTGGACATGGCGCTGCGCGGGCGGCCGTCGAGCGGCGCCCCGCAGGCCGTGGTGGACAAGATCACCACCAGGCGGGGCACCCGGTGCCGGACGGGGAGGACCGCGACAACCGGCTCACCGGGTTCGGGACGCTCGCGGGCATCGCCGTCGGAGTCGGGACCGGCGTCGTCGTGGCCCTGCTCGACCGCGCCGGTCTGCGGTCGCACCCCTGCCTCGGCGCCGTGCAGACCGGAGCCCTGGCCACGATGCTGAGCGACGCGCCGGTGGCGGCTCTGGACGTTCGAGAACCGCGGCCAGTTCAGGGTCGAGCGCAGGCGTTGCCCGGGTCGTCGGGACGGGCCCGGTCCCGACGGGCATGTCGTCGGCGAGGTCCATGCGGCCCAGTCAACCAGGGCGGTCCACCCCGGCCTCCGTTTCCCGCCGACCGCCCCCATGACCTTGGCCACAAGCCGTTGCTGCTGGTAGGCATGGCCTGTGCGATTCGAGAGTGTTCCCATGCCGGCGGCGGTCGAGGCACGGCCCCGTGACGCTCGCGGGTACCCCGTACCGGCGATCACCCCCTGGGAAGGGGACGAGCCCCGGTTCGCGCTCACCGACTACGAGCGCAGCGCCGCGTGCGCCCGCAAGCGCCTGTGCTCGGTGTGCGATCAGGGCATGCCCCAGGGACCGGTGTGGCGGGTGGTGGGGGCCGCGGAGAGCGCGGCGATCGGTGAGGCGCTGGCCGCGGGGCGGCCCTACCGCAATCTCGCGCCGACGCTCGAGGGACCGGGGCACCGCGCATGCATGCTGTACGCGTCGATGGTGTGCCCGTATCTGGCCCGGCCCAACGCCCGGCGCGGCATGTCGGCGACGGAACCCGACGGCATGACCTCGCACGTGGTGCGGGGCGCGGTGCGCGGCACCATGGGCGCGGTCGTGGGCTTCGGCGAGTACGAGTACGCCGTCACCGCCAGCCGGGTGCTCTTCCGGTTCCTCGACGTCGTCGAGTTCCTGCCGCACGACACCGCCGACGCGCATCTGGACGAACTGCGGGCCGAGCTCGCCCGGACCGCGAAGTGACCCCCACTTCGCGCCCCGGGCGCGCCCGGCCCGTCGTCCGACACGAGGTCAGGGGCGGTACGCCGCCAGGCCGACCGTCGAGGTGACCTTGGCCGGATGCCCCGAGCCGTCGGCCGGCAGGGTCACCGTGCCGGACGGGGTGCGCACCGCGAGAGTCCTGCCGTCGGGGGACCAGGCCGGTTCGGTGTAGTCGGTCGTGGCGTGCGGGGTGAGGTCCTTGACGTGGTTGCCGTGCATGAAGTCCTCGACGAGCACGTGGTCGTGTCCGGCGACCGAGCGCACGAAGACGACCTCCTCCTCGTTCGGGGCCAGGGCCGGCTGGGAGCCCTTGGTGAGCTTGCCGCCCTGCTGGCGCAGGTAGTCGTCGCGGATGTAGACGGCGCCGGTGTCTACGTTGGCATAGACCGAAGTGCCGTAGTGCCCCGCCGCGTTCGGCCAGACGTTGCCGGTCTGCGGCAGCTGCCCGCCCGGACCCGGGTCGCCGTACAGGGAGAGCGTCTTGGGAGTGCCGTGGACGGCCTTGGCGGAGATGTACTTCAGCCGGGAGACGCCCTTGGCGCGGGCGGCGAAGACGAGGTTGTCCTTGGCGGGGATGTTGTAGCGGGTGTCCTTCGCAGCCACCTGCCAGGTCGGGTGGGACCAGTTCTGGTCGCCGGGGTTCTTGGCGACCACCACACGCCCGCTGCCGTCGGGGTTGGCGATGTCCAGGTTGCCGGAGCCGTCCACGAAGGCGGCCTTCTTGCCGTCCGGGGACCAGGCGAGGTCCCGGACGGCAACCTTGAAGTCGACCTTGTGGCCGTTGATCAGCACGTACCGGGTGCCGTTGCTGATGGTGAGGGTGCCGTGGGAGGCGCCGGTGGCGGCCGAGGCGGCGCCGGAGGCGCCCAGCAGCGCGGAGCCGGTGACGGCGGCGGCCACGGCGATGGCGGCCGCCATGGTGCGGGTACGGGTGGTCATGAGTGCATTCCCCCAGGAACGTCGACTGGTCGGGTCGTGCGGTACGCATGCGCCAGAGCCGCCCGGCCGTCGCCCTGGTCGCTGAAGGCCACGCGACCGTCTGCCGCTCTGTTCGAACCCGAGCCTGACAGATCCGGATCTTCGAACCGTCCGTTCGGCGTCACAGGGGCGTAACACGACCGGCGGGAGTGGTGCCGGGTGCTCCTTCCGGCCGCAGGACTTCGGCGGCGTCGCGCGGGCGCGCACGACCGTCGGCGGACGGTGGCGGTGGCGGGATCGCTGGGCCTGCGGGCGGCGGGTGACCCGGTCGCGAGTAGCGTGCGGGGAGACCCGCTCCTGCGATCATGTGCCCGGCGATCCCGGGGACGGCCGGACGGGTCGCGCCCGTCAGGCTCCTGGTTCCCGTCAGGAAGGTGACCCGATGCCGCTGTCCGCCACGACCCCCACCACGAGCACACCGAGTGCCCCGGTCCTCGCCGAGGTCGTCCGCTCAGGATTCGTCGAAGGGCGCCACCGGGGCAGCCTGGTGGTGCTCGCCGCGGACGGCTCGGTGGAGTGGGCGATCGGTGATGTCACGTCCCCCGTGTTCCCGCGGTCCGCCAACAAGCCGATGCAGGCGGCGGGAACGCTGCGGGCCGGCCTCGACCTCGCGGGCGAACGGCTGGCCCTGGCCGCGGCGAGCCACTCCGGCGAGCCGTTCCACCGCGACCTCGTACGCACGATGCTGAAGGAGCACGGGCTGACCGCGGATCACCTTAAGTGCCCGCCCGCACTCCCGCTGGACCCGCAGGAGCAGGAGGCCTGCCTGGCGTCGGGCGGACGGCGCGACCGCGTGGCCATGAACTGCTCCGGCAAACACACGGCGATGCTGGCCGCCGCCGCGCTGCGGAACTGGCCGCTGGAGTCCTACCTCGACCCCGAGCATCCCCTCCAGCGCGTCATCCGCACGGTCGTGGAGGAGGCGGCCGGTGAATCGGTGGCCGCCGTGGGCGTGGACGGCTGCGGTGCGCCGCTGATGGCGATCAGCCCGACCGGCCTCGCGCGCGCCTTCCGCTCATTCGTGCTCGCCGCCCCCGGCACCCCCGAACGGCGGGTCGCCGATGCCATGCGCGCCCATCCCGAGTACGTCGCCGGCACCCGTCGCCACGACACCTGGCTCATGCGGGAGATACCGGGCGTCCTGTCCAAGGTGGGAGCCGAAGCCGTGCAGGGCCTCGCCCTGCCCGACGGCCGTGCCATGGCCGTCAAGATCGAGGACGGGGGAGTCCGCGCTCTCGGCCCCGTGCTGGCCCGTGCGCTGCGCCTGATGGCGGTCACGGCACCCGTGCTGGAGCGCGTCGGCCGTGCGCCGGTGCTGGGCAGGGGCGAGGAGGTGGGAGAGGTGCGCGCCGTCTTCTGACGGCCGGTCACCCGACTGTCGGGGCAAGGGAGCCGGCCGGTCCCCCGACTGTCGGGGCAGGGGAGCCGGCCGGCCGTGCCGGCTCGGACGCGGCGGACGGCTGTTGTCTTCCGTTCCGTGAGCGTTCAACTGACCATTCCTGCGCGTACGGTGTGCTCTCCCTAGGGTCCATGAGGCTTTCGAAAGAAGGGGCTCATGGACGCACCGCTCGCTATCCGGGCTCGCCGGATCACCAAGTGTTTCGGTGATGTCGTCGCACTCGACGGCATCGATCTGGATGTGGCGCAGGGACGGATCCACGGCCTGGTCGGCCCGAACGGCGCGGGCAAGACGACGCTTCTCGGGCTCCTGCTCGGGCTCGCCGTGGCCGACAACGGCCGTCTGGAGATCCTCGGTGCGCCGGTGGGCAGGACGTTCGCCGTCCCTGACGGGGTGGCCGGGTTCGTCGACGGCCCCGGCCTGTACCCGTCGCTGACCGCCAGGCAGAACCTCGCCGCCCTGGCGGCCCTGCGCGGCGGGGACGCGCGCACGGCGGGCATCGACGACGTCCTCGGCCAGGTCGGACTCACCGATGTCGCCGACGACCGGATCCGCGGCTTCTCCCTGGGCATGCGGCAACGGCTCGGGCTCGCCGCCGCCCTGCTCACCAAGCCCCGGTTGCTCGTGCTCGACGAGCCGTCCAACGGCCTCGACCCGGCCGGAAAGAAACACGTTCACGGTGTCCTGGCCCGCCTCGCGGCGGAGGGGACCGGTGTCGTGCTGTCGAGCCATCGCATGGACGACCTCGAGGCGCTGTGTTCCGAGGTCACCATCCTCGCCACCGGGCGGGTCGTGTTCTCCGGCCCGCTGCGCAAACTGGCCGCCGAGAACCGTGAACTCGACTACCGGCTGGTCGCCTCCGACCCGCACAGCGCCCGTCGAATCGCTGCCGGCACGCCCGGGATCCACCTCGCCGACGACGGACGCCCCGGTGGGGACGAGGTGCTCGTCGTGCGGGGCCTGGTGCCGGCCCTCGACGCACTGGTGGCGGGGCTCGTCCGGTCGGGCGTGGCCGTGCGTGGACTCGCCCCCGTCGTCTCCCCGCTGGAGGCCGCCTTCCTGGCCCTGACCGAGCATCAGGGACCCGACACGGAACAGGCGGGCTCCGGCTCCGGGCAACCGGAGCCCGGCACGAGCCGGCCCGCATCCGCCGTCGTACCGCGACAGGAAGCCGGCGACCGGCCGCAGGACACCCACGCCCAGCAGCAGGAGGCCGGCCGATGACCGCCACCGCGACCGCACCCGCCCGGACCACGGCCCCCTCACGGGTCCCGGTCGCCCGCGGCTATCGCTTCGAACTGGTCAAGCTCGTCTCGCAATGGCGGATCCGCCTGCTGGTGCTCGCCTGCTGGATCGCCCCGGCGCTCTTCGTCGCGGCGGTGAGCCGGCAGAGCACGCTCCCCTCGGACACCCTCTTCGGCCGCTGGATGCTCGCCACCGGATGGGCCGGACCCCTGGTGGTGCTCGGCTTCGCGGGCACCTGGGCACTTCCGCTGCTGACCTCGGTGGTCGCCGGCGACGTGTTCGCCTCCGAGGACCGGCTCGGCACCTGGCGGCACCTGCTCGTGGCGGTCCGCTCGCCCCGGCGGGTCTTCGCCGCGAAGGCGCTGGCCAGCCTCACCGTCATCCTGCTGCTCGTGGCCGGGCTGGCCTGTTCCAGCGTGGCCGGAGGCCTGGCGAGTGTCGGCAACCGGCCGCTGGTCGGCCTCGACGGTCACCAGCTGGCGCCTTCGGAAGCCGCCGGCAAGGTCGCCCTCGCCTGGCTGTGCGTCCTCGCCCCGGCGCTGGCCCTCGCCGGGATCGGGCTCCTCGGCTCCGTCGTGCTGGGGCGGTCCCCGATGGGGCTGCTACTGCCCGCGATCGTCGCGCTCGCGATGCAGCTCGCCCAGATGCTGCCGCTCCCCGTCGCCGTACGCCTCGCCCTGCCCGGCTACGCCTTCATCGCCTGGAACGGTCTGTTCACCAGCCCGGCACAGCTCGGCCCGCTCCTGATCGGCGTCGCGGTCGGCCTGGTGTGGGCCCTGGTGGCGACAACGCTGGCCTACCTGCTGTTCCTGCGGCGCGACTTCACCGATCTCACCGCCGACGGCTCGGGGCGCCGCGCGGTCACCGTCGGTCTCCTGCCGCTCCTCGCGCTGACCGGCGTGACCGTCGCCGTCGTCGCCCCGTCGACCGGGGCCACCGGCTCCGGCATCTCGCAGGACAAGGTGCAGCGCTCCCTGGCCACGGAGTTCGCCCACCTCTACCGCCTGCAGACCAAGGAGCTGAACCGTCCCGATGTCACCGAAGCGCGGCTGGAGGCCACGGCGGCGTGCGACAAGGGCAGCGTCCGGGCCGCCGCCGAGGGCCCCGGCAACGACTGGCGCTGCGTCGTGTCCTGGCATCTGCCCGGCGTCGAGGCGACGGGGACGGCCGTCTACCAACTCGACGTCACCTCAGACGGGCGGTACGTCGCCGACGGCGACGGGCCGAAGGAAGTGAACGGCTACTTCCTGGTGCGGACCCCGACCGGCGACGCACCGAACCCCCTTTGGCAGTTCGACGGCAATGTCGAACTTCTCAGCACCTCGAAGGGATGACTTTCCCATGCAGGTAACCCGCAACCGCCGACCGGTGGAGACGGAGTTCCGCGGCAGACGAGTGGGGCGCCGCGGCGCCCTCACGGTGGGCGCCACGGCCGTGGTCCTCGCCGTGACGGCAGGCGTCGGTTACGCCCAGACGCACCAGTTCGGCACCGACCAGGTCGGCCAGACGACCGACCGGGGCCAGGTGATCTCCAGCGACCAGTACATCGCCCCGTACGGCGACCGCCTCGTCATCGACAACGGCAAGATCATGTCGTCCTCGCCCAGCCCGGACGGCACCCACCTCGCGGCCGCGGTCACCGACGGTGGTGCGGCGCTGGCCATCGTCGACGTCAAGAACTGGAAGGTCCAGCAGGTCGTCGGCACCGCCGCCACCTCGGCCCCGCGCCTGAGCAGCAACTCCGTGGGCCAGGAAGGTCCCACGTACTCGCCCGACGGCAAGCAGCTGTGGTTCGGCCAGACCGACGGCTACACCAAGTTCACCGTCAACCCCGACGGCACCGTCGGCAACCCGACGTCGGTCACGATCCCGGCGGACGGCTCCAAGCGCGCCCTCGTCGGCCAGGCGGTGTTCTCCGCCGACGGCTCCACCGTGTACTCGGCGGTCAACGGCCAGAACCGGGTGGTCGCCATCGACACGGCGACCGGCGCCGTCAAGCAGAGCTGGAGCGTGGGCAACGCCCCGCGCGACATGGTCCAGGTCGGCGACAAGCTCTACGTCAGCAACGAGGGCGGCCGTCCGGCCAAGGCCGGCGACACCACCATCAACTCGTACGGCACCCAGGTGCCGGCCGACCCGAGGACCGGTGCCACCACCACCGGCACGGTCAGCGTCATCGACCTGGCGAACCCGGGCGCGGCCCCGTCCAGCATCGACGTCGGCCTGCACCCGACGGCCCTGTACGCCAAGGGCAAGGCGCTGTTCGTCACCAACACGGCCAGCAACACCGTGTCGGTCATCGACACCGGCAAGGACAAGGTCGTGCAGACCATCAGCACCCAGCCGTGGCCGGAGGCGTCGGTGGGTTACGAGCCCAACGCGGTGACCCTCACCGACGACGGCCGCCTGCTGGTGACCCTCGGCCGTGCCGACGCGGTCGCCGTGTACCGGTACAAGAGCCCGCTGGAGCCGGTGAGTTACGTCGGCCTGCTCCCGACGGACTACTTCCCCTCGGAGATCACGACCGTCGGCGACCAGGTGCTGGTCTCCAACACCCGCGGCATCGACGCCCGTCGTCCCACCACCGCCGGTGGGCACGGTACGCACGACACGACCTCGAGCCTGACGCGGTTCACGCTGCCGGACGACAGCGTCATCAGGTCCGAGACGGCCAAGGTCTTCCAGCAGAACGGCTGGACCCGCGACTCCGTCTCGCTCGCCAAGGGCGGGAGCAAGGCGCGGCCGGTGCCGGTCCCGCAGCGGCTCGGCGACCCCTCGACGATCAAGCACGTCTTCCTGATCGTCAAGGAGAACCGGACCTACGACCAGGTCCTCGGCGACATGCCGCAGGGCAACGGCGATCCGTCGGTGACGCAGTTCGGCGAGAACGTCACGCCGAACCAGCACGCGCTGGCCAGGCAGTTCGGCCTGTACGACAACACGTACGACATCGGCACGAACTCCGCCGAGGGCCACAACTGGCTGATGCAGGCCGACGACCCGGAGTACACCGAGTCCTCGGCGGGTGAGTACCAGCGCAGCTACGACACGGAGAACGACGCCCTCGGCCACCAGAAGTCCGGGTTCATCTGGACCGGTGCGCAGGCGGCCGGGAAGACGGTGCGGGACTTCGGCGAGTTCCAGTCGGCCGAGAGCAAGCCGGCCGGCGCGACCTGGCAGAACCTGTACTGCGACGCCAAGAACATGGACGCGACGGGGCAGCCCACCGACTACCCCATCCAGACCGGTTCGGCGATACCGTCGCTCAACTCGGTGTCGGTGCCCGGCTTCCCGATGTTCGACCTCGACGTCCCGGACGTCTACAAGTACCAGATCTGGAAGCAGGACTTCGAGAAGAACGGTCCGGCGAACCTCAACATGTTCTGGCTCTCCAACGACCACACCGGTGGTCCGGCGAGCCCGGCGGCCGAGGTGGCGGACAACGACCTCGCGGTCGGCAAGATGGTCGACGAGATCTCGCACAGCAAGTACTGGAAGGACTCGGCGATCTTCGTCGTCGAGGACGACTCCCAGGCCGGTCTCGACCACGTCGACGGCCACCGTGCACCGATCCAGATCATCAGCCCCTGGGCCCAGCACCGCACCGTCGACAGCCACTACTACTCGCAGATCACGATGATCCGCACCATCGAGCAGATCCTCGGGATCCACCCGATGAACCAGAAGGACAGCGCGGCCACTCCGATGCGCGGGGCCTTCACCCGGCGCCCGGACTACACGCCGTTCACGGCGCTGCCCAACCGGACCTCGCTGACCGACGGCCTGAAGACGCCGCCCTCCTGCGGTGTGGACACCCCGGCGGCGCAGGACCCGAAGGCGGCGGCCGTGCCGGCGACGAAGGTCCCGGCGGACATGCAGAAGCTCGCCTCCGAGTGGGACCGCTGGAAGTCGAAGCAGCACCTGACCGGCTCCCATGCCATCCCCGACTTCGCCAACCCCGCCCAGATGAACCACTACACCTGGTACCTGACGCACAACTGGAAGACGCCGTACCCCGGTGAGAAGAAGATCTACGCACCGAACGACGTGCCGGGTGCCTACATCCCGTCGTCGGAGTCCGACGGCTGACGCACCCTGATGCGCCGAGGACCCCTGGCCCGGCCACCCGGCCGCCGGGGGTCCTCGCCGGTGCGACACCGACGGGCGCTCGCCCGGCGCCTCGGTCGGCCGCCGGTGTCCGGTTCGCTGATCCAGCGGGCGGCGAGCAGGCCGGAGCCGGCCGTGAGAGCGGCGGCGGCGATGACCGTGGCGTTCAGGCCGAGGGTGTCGGCGAGGACGCCGGCGACCAGGGCGCCCGCGGCATAGCCCACGTCGCGCCAGAACCGGTAGGTGCCCAGCGCGTTGGCCCGCCACGCGGGGTGCGCGTGGTCGGAGACCGAGGCGATCAGGGCCGGATAGACCATGGCGGTGCCCAGCCCGAGCGCGATCGCGGAGAGGACGCCGGCCAGCAGGGGGACGTCCAGCAGGCCGAGGGCGAGGACGAATCCGGCGGCCTGGACGAGCATGCCGGTGACGATGAGCGGCTTGCGGCCGATCCGGTCGCAGAGATGGCCGGTGGGGACCTGACCGAGTCCCCAGAGGATCGGGTACAGCCCCTTGATGAGGCCGACGGCCGCGATGCCGAGACCGTGGTCGGTGAAGAGCAGTGGGAACACGCCCCAGGTGAGGCCGTCGTTGAGGTTGTTGACCAGGCCGGCCTGGCTGGCCCCGCGCAGGGACCGGTGCCGCCAGGACGTCCGGGCGAAGACGGCGGCCGGCGCGGTGCTCTCACCGGACGGCAGGGGCACGGCGTGCCGGGAGAGCTCGAGGGCGACGTGCGCGGCGGTGTCCCGCACGGTCAGGGCGAGTGCGAGACCGGCGGCGACGAACACGACACCGATGAGTTCCGGCACGGGACGCAGGCCGTACGCGGTGGCGAGATAGCCGGTGACGAGGGCGGTGGTGCCGACGGCGGTGTAACCGGCGGCCTCGTTCAGTCCGGTGGCCAGTCCCCGCCGGGCGGGACCGACGAGGTCGATCTTCATGTTCACGGTCATCGACCAGGTCAGACCCTGGTTGAGACCGAGCAGGACGTTCGCGGCGACGATCCAGCCCCAGGACGGCGCCCAGGCGAGGGCGAATGGCACGGGGATGCCGGTGAGCCATCCCGCGACCAGGAGTCGCTTTCGGCGGAAGCGGGCCGTGAGCGCGCCGGCGGCGAGGTTGGTGAGGGCCTTGGTCAGGCCGAAGGCGATGATGAAGGAGAAGACGGCCAGGTCACTGGTCAGCCCGAAGGTGCGGGCGCCGATGAGGGGCACGGTCGTGCGTTCCAGGCCGACCAGTCCGCCGACGCAGATGTTCACGATGACGAGCAGCGTGAACTGCGCCCAGTTCTCGCGCAGCCCCAGCCGGACCGGGGCCGCGGACTCGGTGGCGGCGGTCATCCGGCACCGCCCCCGATGAGCTGCCGGCCGTGCGCGGCGGCGTGGTCACCGGAGCCGTTCAGCAGACTCGGGCCGGCGTGCCCGGCGCGCTCCAGGAGGCCGGCGGCGGTCATGGCGCGCGGATCGCGGCTCGCGTCCACGACCGGGGCGTGGCCGCCGCCCGGGTCGACGAGGCGGACGCCGTCGGCCGCCTCGTCGACCAGCGCCTTCAGATCGTCGTCGGCGAGGCCCACCGCAGTTCTCCCAAGGTCAGGTGTCCGCATCCCCCGCTCCGTCCTCTACGATATTCCATGGATGTATGGAGGATTCATATGACGCAGACCACGGAAGCCGGATCGAAGGCGCGGCTGTACGACGCGTTCGCGGTCGGCGGCAAGGCGCTGGCCAGCGGAAAGCGTCTGGAACTGCTGGATCTGCTGGCCCAGGGCGAACGGACCGTCGACGCCCTCGCCAAGGCGGCCGGGCTGAACCTGACGACCGCGTCGGCGCACCTGCAGACACTGAAGCGGGCCGGATTCGTGGCCGCACGCCGCGACGGTGTGCGCATCCACTACCGGCTCGCCGGGGACGACGTCGCCCGGCTCTTCGCGCTGCTCCGCAAGGTCACCGAGAAGTACCAGGCCGCCGTCCCGGCCGCCCGTGACGCCTACCTCCGTGACGACGGCGCGGTGGAGATGGGCCGCGACGAACTCCAGGCCCGCGTCGCTGCGGGCGTGGTGACGCTGCTCGACGTGCGCCCGGCCCAGGAGTACCGGGCCGGGCACATCCCCGGCGCGATCTCCATCCCGGTCGGCGAACTGGCCGGCCGCATCGATGAGTTGCCGGAGGACACCGAGATCGTCGTGTACTGCCGCGGCGAGTACTGCGTCCTCGCCCACGACGCGGTCCGCCTGTTGACCGGCCACGGGCGCCGGACCGTCCGGCTCAACGACGGCATGCTCGAATGGCGCCTGGCGGGGCTGCCCGTGGACACGGTGGAGCCGGCCTGACCGACGTCCTCTCCTCGAGTCCGCGCCCGGGGCGGGGCGGCCGGTGTCCGAGGCGTCCTCGTCCCGTCCGATCGGAACGCGCGTGGTCGGCGCGCTCGCGGCTACGGCTTCCGGGCGGGGCCTCCGTGTTCCGGATGATCTCCGGGGTGGGGGAACCCGGGTCCGGGCGCCCATGCGTGACCGGGACGACGCCGGGACCGACGAGTTCCAGGCCGTCGAAGTACGCGGTGATCTCGTCGACGGTGCGGAGGTGGTACGGGACGGCGCCGCTGCTGTGGTAGCCGTCCTCGCCGGTGAGTTCGGGAGCCCGGTCGCCGGGGACCCGGTGGCCGGCCGTCGCGCGATCAGGCGCATGTCCCGTCCGTCGTCCCTCGCGCAGAGTGTCGCCGACGGCAGGAGGACGGCAGTCGTGGCCCGGGCGGAGACGGCGGTCAGCAGAGCGACGCGGCGCGCCCCGTGCCCGGTAACGACTTGCTCAAGCCTGGGTGAAGATCGCCCTTCCAACTTGTTAGGTAAGGCTTGCCTGGCTTACGGTCGATGCGCTTCTTGTGCACGACCAACCGGAGTCCCCATGTCCAGCGGCCATATCGCCCTGCTCGGCGCCATCGCAGGCTTCACCATCTACCTCGGCCTTCCCCTCGGCCGTCTCCGCACCCCCACCCCCCGGCTCAGGGCCGGCCTGAACGCCGTCGCCATCGGCATCCTGGTCTTCCTCGTCTGGGACGTGCTGGCCCACGCCTGGGAGCCGGTCGACGAGGCGCTGGGCAAGCACGCGTGGGGGACGGTCGCCTCCGGCGGTGTCACGCTGGCCGTGGGCCTGGCCATCGGCCTCGCCGGACTCGTGCACTACGACGCCTGGCTGGCCCGTCGCCGGGCGGCCGCCGCGCGTCCTTCGGGACCCGGAGCCGCCGCCACCGCCGAGCTGGCCCCGAGGACCCGCAGCCAGGCCGGCTCGCTCGCCCTGATGATCGCCACCGGCATCGGCCTGCACAACTTCGCCGAGGGACTGGCCATCGGCAACTCCGCCGCCAACGGCGAGATCTCCCTCGCCCTGCTGCTCATCATCGGCTTCGGCCTGCACAACGCCACCGAGGGCTTCGGTATCGTCGCCCCGCTGGCCGCCGAGGGCGAGCGCCCCTCCTGGCGCTCGCTGCTCGTGCTCGGCCTGATCGGCGGCGGCCCCACCTTCGTCGGCACGCTCGTGGGCCAGCACCTGGTCGACGACACGCTGTCCATCGCCTTCCTCGGCCTCGCCGCCGGCTCGATCCTCTATGTCGTCATCGAACTGCTGGCCGTCGCCCGGAAGACCGGTCCGAAGACCCTGACCACCTGGTGCATCCTGCTCGGCCTGCTGCTCGGCTTCGCCACGGACGCGGTCGTCACGGCCGCGGGCGCCTGATCCGTGCTCGGCCCGGCGGGCGGCCGGCGAGCCGTCACCGCCCCCGGCCTGCGCCGCACAGACCAACCCCCGGGCCAGGGGCCCGGGGGTTGTCTCGCTGCTCCCTCCGTCCCGGCGGGTCAGCCGAGCCGGAAGGTCGCCTCGACCGGGTAGTGGTCGCTGGGGGCGTTGGTGTCCAGCTGTCCGGTGGTCCAGCCGGGCTGGGGGTCCAAGTCGACCTTCACCGTGGACATGGCGGCCGGCGCCGGGCGGCCCGGCGCATTCAGATACCCGATGTAGTCGAGGTCGTCACGGTAGTCCTTCGGGAAGGACTCGACGTCGGACATGTACTGGCACCAGGCGGAGAGCGGGCAGTCCATGGTCCGCAGGGTCTGGCCGGAGTCGGTGGCCGGGGTGCCGAGCACACCGTTCACCGCGTCCTGGGCGTGGTCGTAGTCCCCTCGCGACCGGCCGCCGTAGTACTCCACGTTCATGTCCCCGCCGATCAGTACCGGCGCTGTGGAGCCGACGATGCCGTCCGTCCAGTCGCGGATCTCGCCGAGCTGTGCGAGCCGGGTGGTCTGTGTGGTGTCCGTGGAGGTCCCCGACTCGTCGGCCTGCAGATGGGTGCCGACCACCCAGCTCGGCACGCCGTCCTTCTCGATCCGCACCAGTGCCGCGCCCTTGTTGGCGTGGTAGTCCCAGGTGCCGCGGGTCGAGTTGCTGAAGACGTGGGCGTACTGGGCGGTGATCGGGTACTTGGAGAGGATCATCGTGCCGCCGTTGATGACGAACAACGAGTTGGAGCAGTCCCCGCTGATGCCCGTCCAGCCGCCGCCGGAGCAGGTCTGGCCGACGAGCGGGGTGTGGTACGGGTAGAGGTCGGCGAGCTCGGCCACGATGTCGGCCGCGGAGCTGTTGTTGAAGTCCTCGTCCAGCACCACGACGTCCGCGTCGTGCCCGCGGATGACGTTCTCGACGACCGGGGTGCGCTGCGCCGCCTTCTCGTTCTGGGTGCTGTCGACGATCGCCGTGCCGAGATCGACGTTCCAGGCGAACACGGCGAGTTCCGTGCCGGTGCCCGCGCTCGCGGCGGGGGCCGCGTAGCCGCTGAGGCCGAGCAGCATCGCTGCCGCTGCGGAGGTGAGGGCGGTAGCTGTGCGACGCGAGACCATGCGCTCTCCTGGTGAGTCCGGTGACCGCGGACCCGCCGTCGTTGACGAGTCGCGTACATGACAGCTCGACTCTAGGGTGCTCGCCGGTACGGCCGGGGGAACTTCTTGCGATCCCCTCATGGAGAGAAGGTGTCTGGACAAGTTCGCGAAGTCGACGTCGAATCCTGCTGCGAGCGCGCTCCACTGCCCTCGCCCCTGTTCACACGGACCCGGCTCTCGGCCGAGCGTCTAGGGTGGGGACATGGGCGGCGTGCTGACGCTGTTTCTGTGCGGTGATGTGATGCTCGGGCGCGGCGTCGACCAGATCCTTCCGCACCCCGGTGACCCGGTGCTGTGCGAGGGCTACGTGACGGACGCCCGCGGGTACGTGGAGCTGGCCGAAGCGGTCAACGGCCCGGTCCCCGCACCGGTCGGGCCCGCCTGGCCGTGGGGAGAGGCGCTGCGGCTGCTGGACGAGGCCGACCCGGACGCCCGGATCGTGAACCTGGAGACGGCCGTCACCCGCGCTGACGCGTTCGCGCCGGGCAAGGCGGTGCACTACCGCATGCACCCGGCCAACCTGCCCGCGCTGACGGTCGCCCGGCCCGACGTGTGCGTGCTGGCCAACAACCATGTGCTGGACTTCGGACGGCCGGGCCTTGAGGAAACGCTGGACGCGCTCGCCGGCGCGGGACTGCGGGCCGCCGGCGCGGGACGCGACGCCGACCAGGCCTTCGCGCCCGCGGCGGTCCCCGTCGGCCCCGGCCGCCGCGTCCTGGTCTTCGCCCTGGGCGCCCTGTCCAGCGGCATCCCGCCGGGCTGGGCCGCCACCGCGGACCGGTCGGGCGTCGCCTTCGTCCGTGACCTGTCCGCGGCGGCGGCCGAGGCCTGCGCCCAGCGGGTACGGCGGGCGAGGCAGCCGGGCGACCTCGCGGTGGTGTCCGTGCACTGGGGATCCAACTGGGGCTACGGCGTCACCCGCGAGCAGATCCGCTTCGCGCGCACGCTCGTCGACGGTGGCGTCGACATCGTCCACGGGCATTCCTCGCACCATGTCCGCCCCGTCGAGGTGTACCGGGGGCGGCTGATCCTCTACGGCTGCGGGGACTTCATCGACGACTACGAGGGCATCTCGGGCTACGAGGAGTACCGCGACGACCTGCGGCTCGGATACCTCGTCTCGGTGGAGGCGGACACGGGCCGCCTGGCCGGGATGCGGATGTTCCCGCTGCGGGCGCGGCGGATGCGGCTGGAGCCCGCCGACGAGCAGGACCGCGCCTGGCTGCGCTCGACCCTCGACCGTGTCAGCCACGGCGTCCACATCGGCATGGCGGCCGACGGCACCCTCGCTCTCGCGGCAGGCGGCGCGGGCGGGCCGGCGTAGGGCCCGGACCGTTCCCCGCGCCGGGCGGCCGGTGGCGCCGCTGCGCTACGGGCGGAGCGCCGCGGGTACCCGAGACGTCGGCATACGTTTCCTGAGGAGATGACTCGCATGCTGTTCCTCGGACTGCTCCTGCTCGCGGGCACGGGTGCCTTCACGGCCCTGGCGATCCTCGGCAACCTGTCCGGCGGGCCCGAGTACACCGTTTCCGTCCTCGGTCAGGACATCGCCACCATGAACGGGCTCGCGCTGTTCAGCTCGGGCCTCGCGCTGGCGCTGATCTTCTGTCTCGGTCTGGCGATGATGACGACGAGCGCCGCCCACCGCCGCCGTCACCGCCGCCCGCGCGGCCCCTGGGGGCGCAGGGCGCGGGACACGAGCACGCTCGGACCCGCCTGACCCGGGACGAGAGCCCCGGGCGCCGGGAGGCCGGCTCGGCCGTGGCGGCGCTCCTCCGGTGCCTCGTGCGCTTCTCCGGTGCTCGCCGGACTGTCGATTGAAAGCCCAACAAGACATCGGCGTTCGGCTCGTGCACCATGGCTGGAGGGCCTTGTTCGGGGCGAGGATGCGCGCCGTTGCGCCGTGGCAGCGGCGTCACCACTGTCGGAGAGTCCGCCGAGTCCCTGGGGCGGTGACCTGGATCATGCTGCTACCGTCCAGATCCGAAGTATTCCGTCAGCTGCGACGCTATCTGGTGTGCCGGCATGCCGCGGTCGCGGCACCGGCCGACCTGGCTTCCCGCGCCGCTTTCGAGGACTGCGGCTACACGCTGTGTGTGCTGATGGGCGAACGCACCCCGCCGGAGGCGGCCGAAGCCGCCCGTCGGTACCTGCGCACCGATCTGGTCACCTATCTGCGCGAGCGGAACCGGCGTACGCGCGCGACACGTTGACGGCATCCGCGCTCCCGACACCTGCGCGCGCTCCACATGGAAGGACGAGCGATGACGACTGCCAAGGACATCATGCACCCCGGCGCCCAGTGGATACCCCGGTACGAGACGCTGGACCGCGCCGCGCAGATGATGCGGGACCACCGGGTCGGCGCGCTTCCGGTCAGTGACCCGGACAACGGCGACCGCATGGTCGGCATCATCACCGACCGCGACATCGTGGTGAAGTGCGTCGCATCGGGTCACGACCCGGCGCGGATGACCTGCGCCGACCTGTGCGAGGGTACGCCGCGCTGGATCGATGCCGGCGCCGACATCTCGGAGGCCCTGCGGGAGATGGAGGGCCACCAGATCAAGCGCCTCCCTGTCGTGGAGAACAAGCGCATGATCGGCATGATCAGCGAGACCGACATCGCCCGGCACCTCAACGAAGGTCAGCTCGCGGAGTTCGTCCAGCACGTCTACGCCTGACCACGCCTCAGGGGCAGCGCCCGAGCCGGACAGCTCCGGCCGGCGCTGCCCTTGCGTGTCTGCCGGAAGAGGCCGGCTGCTCACTCGTGCCGGATCCTTGACCGCTGCTTCGGGCTCCGCGATGCTGTGTTGCGAAACGTGAGAGGTGTGCCGTAATAGGCAACGTCTCGCCCCTCTGTGAGCCGAGGAGTGGCCATGACTCAGCAGGTCCGCGGTGTCGTCGCGCGGAGCAAGGGCGCCCCTGTCAGCCTGGAGACGATCATCGTGCCCGACCCGGGTCCGGGCGAGGCGCTGGTCAAGATCG
>NZ_JCAJZW010000032.1:0-96898 GCF_059510455.1 Streptomyces sp. NTD91 | reverse complement strand
ACAGACCCATCCCGACCGGGCGCCCGACGGCGAGCTGGCCGACGGGCAGCGCCTGGCCGTCGCCGGTGTGGAACTGACCGTGCTGCACACCCCGGGGCACGCCCCGGGGGCCGTGTGCCTGTACGCCCCGGGGCTCTCGGCGCTCTTCAGCGGCGACACCCTGTTCTCCGGCGGGCCTGGGGCGACGGGACGGTCGTACAGCGACTTCCCGACCATCATCCGCTCGATCGAGCGCCGTCTGCTCACCCTGCCCGAGGACACCGTCGTGCACACCGGTCACGGCGAGACCACCACCCTCGGCGCCGAGGCGCCGCATCTCGAGGAGTGGATCGAGCGCGGTCACTGACCGCCCGGCGGCAAGCGGCCCTGCGCCGGTGACGGACCGAAGCGGACGACACCGGCGCAGGGCCGCTCGCCGTACCCGTGCATGCCCGCTCCCCCTCGCGCTGACCTGTGCTTTCGAGGCCGCTTCGGCCTGCCCCGACACCGCGCGCCGCACACCCTGTGAACCGCTTTGCGGATGCCTTGACAACCCTTCAGGGCGGCCCCAGACTGGCGTTGCGCTAATCGCAATCCGTTTCGCTATACGCACCGAGGTGTCATGATGATTCCCGCGTGCCGCCTCGCGGATCTGCCGCGAGGCGAGGCCCACCGGCTCGACATCGACCCGCCGGTCTCGGTGTTCCACACCGAGGACGGCGAGCTCTTCGCCATCGACGACACCTGCACCCACCAGGACGCGTCGCTCGCCGACGGCTGGCTGGAGGGCTGCGAGGTCGAGTGCCCGCTGCACGCCTCGAAGTTCGACCTGAGGACCGGGGCCGTGGACGCGCCCCCGGCCAAGCTCCCGGTCCGTACCCACGAGGTCGTCGTCGAGGACGGCACGGTCCACGTGCGGCTCTCCACCGAGGCGCCGAACCTGCCGCCGTGCGTCGCCGCCCGCCTGGCCCAAGGCCCCGCGTGAGGACCGTCGCCGTGGTGGGTGCCTCGCTGGCCGGTCTGTCGGCCGCGCGCTCACTGCGGAAACGGGGCTACGACGGCCGGCTGGTGATCGTCGGCGACGAGCTCCACCGGCCCTACGACAGGCCGCCGTTGTCGAAGGAGTTCCTGGCCGGTGCCATCGGTGAAGCGGAACTGGCGCTGGAGACGGACGACGACGATCTGCGGGCGCAGTGGGTGCTCGGCGCCCGCGCCACCGGACTCGACCGCACCGAGCGAACCGTCCGGCTCGCCGACGGCCGTGAGATACGCGCCGACGGCGTGGTCATCGCCACCGGCGCGGCCGCCCGCACCCTGCCCGGCACCGAGTGTCTGGCCGGCGTCCATGTGCTGCGCACCCTCGACGACGCCCGCGCCCTCAGGGACGACCTGGCCCGCGGCGGACGGGTGGTGGTGATCGGTGGCGGATTCATCGGCGCCGAGGTCGCCTCCACCGCGCACGCCCTCGGACGGGACGTGGCCGTGGTCGAGGCGGCCCCGACGCCGCTGGCCGGACCGCTGGGCGCGACCATGGGCAAGGTCGTCTCCGCCCTCCACGCGGATCACGGTGTGCGTCTGCTGTGCGGCGTGGGGGTCAAGGCGCTGAGCGGAGAGCACCGGGTCGACGCCGTGCTGCTGGAGGACGGCCGCACCGTCCCCGCGGACACCGTCGTCGTCGGCGTCGGCGCACGTCCCTGCGTCGAGTGGCTGGAGGGGTCCGGCGTCGCACTGGACAACGGAGTGAGGTGCGGCGTTGACGGCCGGACCAGCCTCGCCGGGGTGGTCGCCGTCGGCGACTGCGCCAACTGGTACGACCCGCGCACCGGGGCCCACCGCAGGGTCGAGCACTGGACCGGCGCACTGGAACGTCCGGACGCCGCCGTCGCCGCACTGCTCGCGTACGGCGCCACGGAACCGGCTGTGCCCGGCCCGCCGTACTTCTGGTCCGACCAGTACGGCGTGAAGATCCAGTTCGTCGGGCATGCCGCCGGCGCCGACAGTGTGACGGTCGAGGAGGGCTCGGTCGGCGACCGCAGCTTTCTCGCGGTCTACCGCAAGGACGGCCGGGAGGTCGCCGTGCTCGGCATGAACCAGCCGAGGCTGTTCACCCGCCGGCGCAAGCGGTTCACCGCCGCAGCGTCTTGACACCACTCCTGCGCCACCCCATGCTGCGTTGCACATGAAACGCAGTGTTGCTTCATACACAACGCTGACCGGAGTCGCTCTTCCCGGCGCGTGACCTACCGATCCACGACGTTCCCCCGAGGAGTGCACCGTGACCTCGACCAGCCTGCCGGACAGCCTGATCGCCACCCTCCCCGGCTCCGCCTACACGGACCCCGGCATCTTCGCCCAGGAACAGGAGCGTGTCTTCGAGGCGATGTGGTTCTGCGTCGCGCGCGCGTCCGACCTGGCCAGGCCCGGTGCCTTCCGTACCGTGGACGTGGGCCGCGAGAGCATTCTCGTCACCCGGGCCCGGGACCACTCGATCCGCGCCTACTTCAACGTCTGCCGGCACCGCGGCGCCAAGCTGTGCACGGAGGAGACGGGCGAGGTGAAGCGGGCCTTCCAGTGCCCGTATCACGCCTGGACCTACGACCTGAACGGCAAGCTCGTCGCGGCGCCCAACCTGACCAAGATGCCCGACGTCGGCCGCACCGAGTACGGCCTGGTGACCGTGGCCGTCCGTGAATGGCTCGGCTACGTCTGGGTGTGCCTGGCGGAGAACCCGCCCTCCTTCGAGGAGGACGTGATGGGGGCGGTGGTGGAGCGGCTGGGCGACACCGAGTCGATCGAGCGCTACGACGTCGCGAACCTCTCGGTGGGCCGGCGGATCGTCTACGACGTCAGGGCGAACTGGAAGCTCATCGTCGAGAACTTCATGGAGTGCTACCACTGCGCCACCATCCACCCCGAACTCACCGAGGTCCTGCCGGAGTTCGCCGACGGCTACGCCGCGCAGTACTACGTCGGCCACGGCGCGGAGTTCGGTGCGGACGTGCAGGGCTTCACCGTGGACGGCTCCGAGGGGCTGGACCGCATCCCCGGTGTCTTGGAGGAGCAGGACCGCCGCTACTACGCGATCACGGTCAAGCCGCAGGTGTTCATCAACCTGGTGCCCGACCACGTGATCTTCCACCGCATGTACCCGGTGGCCGTCGACCGCACGATCGTGGAGTGCGACTGGCTCTACCTGCCGCACGTCGTTCAGAGTGGCAAGGACGTCAGCCGGTCGGTGGAACTGTTCGACCGGGTCAACCGCCAGGACTTCGACGCCTGCGAACGCACCCAGCCCGGGATGAGCTCGCGCATGTACGCCAAGGGCGGCGTGCTCGTACCCAGCGAGCACCACATCGGCGCCTTCCACGACTGGGTGAACGGGCGTCTCGGCACGCCGCAGCAGCGGTGACGCCGCGACGGGGCGCCGTCGAGGAGGGACGGCCGTGGCCCGCGCGGGGGGCGGACGCGGGCCGTGCGGCGGTCGTGCTCCGGGTGGTCAGCCGAGGTATCCCATCCGGTGGCTGATCTCCTCCGCGCCCTTGACCAGCAGCGGAGCCAGTTCGTGCATGCGTTCCTCGGTGAACCGGTACGAGGGTCCGGAGGCGCTGATCGACGCGATGACCTGGCCCTCCCGGTCACGGATCGGGGCGGCCACGGCGTGCAGGCCGATCTCCAGCTCCTCCAGCGTCCAGGCGTAACCGCGCTCCCGGGCCTCGGTGAGGTTCTTCTCCAGCCTCGCCTTCGAGGTGATCGTGTGCGGAGTCAGCTTCTTCAGGCCGGCCTCCGCGAGCAGCGCGGCGCGTTCCTTGGCCGGCAGGTGGGCCAGCATGATCTTGCCGCTGGAGGTGGCGTGCAGCGGGGTCAGCTGGCCGACCCAGTTGTGCGCGGTGATGGCGGACTGGCCGCGCACCTGGTAGAGGTTGATCGCATAGTGCTCCTGCATCACGGCGATGTTGACGGTCTCGCCGATCTCCTCCGCCAGCCGCTCGCACACCACGCGGCCCTGCTGCGTGATGTCGATGCGGCCCGTGACGGCGCCCGCCAGGCGTACGATGCCGAAGCCGAGCGAGTACTTCCCCCGCTCGCCCGACTGCTCCACGAGGCCGCGCGCCTCCAGGGCGCCGAGCAGGCGGAAAGCGGTCGACTTGTGCACGTCGATCTCGGCAGCCACCTCGCTCACACCGGCCTCGCCGCGCTGGGCCAGGATCTCCAGCACGCTGATGGCCCGGTCGACGGACTGCACTCCGCCGGGCGGTGAACCGTTCGTTTCCGTATCCGGACTGTAGTTGCTCATGGCGGAACTATACGCGGAGTAAACAACACTCCTGCAAGTAACGCCCTGTGCACAAAGATCTTACAAGTTGCGTTGTTCGCAACCTGGTGCGTATAGCGGCACCCGTATTAGCATGCCCGGCACATCACAAGGCGCGAGCGAGACGAGGCATCATGGCTCCCTTGCAGTACGACTTCGTCATCGTCGGCGGTGGATCGGCCGGCAGCGCACTGGCCGCCCGGCTGTCGGCCGACCCCGCCAACCGGGTGCTGGTCCTGGAGGCGGGCCGCTCGGACTTTCCCTGGGACGTCTTCATCCACATGCCCGCCGCGCTGACCTACCCCATAGGCAGCCGCTTCTACGACTGGAAGTACGAGTCCGAGCCCGAGCCCCACATGGGCGGCCGGCACATCTACCACGCCCGCGGCAAGGTGCTCGGCGGATCCAGCAGCATCAACGGCATGATCTTCCAGCGCGGCAACCCCATGGACTACGAGCGCTGGGCGGCCGGGCCCGGCATGGAGACCTGGGACTACGCCCACTGTCTGCCGTACTTCCGCCGCATGGAGAACTGTCTGGCCGCCGACCCCGACGACGAGTTCCGCGGCCACGACGGCCCCCTCGTCCTGGAACGCGGCCCGGCCACCAACCCGCTGTTCACCGCCTTCCTCAAGGCCACCCAGGAGGCGGGCTACGCCCCGACCGACGACGTCAACGGCTACCGGCAGGAGGGATTCGCGAAGTTCGACCGCAATGTCCACCGCGGGCGCCGGCTGTCCGCCTCCAAGGCGTACCTCCACCCCGCGATGAAGCGGCCGAACCTCACCGTGAAGACGCGCACCCTGGTCACCCGGGTGCTTTTCGAGGGCAAGCGGGCCGTCGGCGTCGAGTACCGGCGCGGCAGGGGCGCCGTCCAGCAGGTCCGTGCCGGTGAGGTCGTCCTGTGCGGCGGCGCCATCAACTCCCCGCAGCTGCTCCAGCTCTCCGGCGTCGGCAACGCCGCCGAACTGTCCGCACTCGGGATCGGCACCGTGCACGACCTGCCGGGCGTCGGCGAGAACATGCAGGACCACCTGGAGGTGTACGTCCAGTACGCCTGCAAGCAGCCCGTCTCCATGCAGCCCTACATGGCGAAGTGGCGGGCCCCCTTGATCGGACTGCAGTGGCTGTTCCGCAAGGGGCCCGCGGCCACCAACCACTTCGAGGCCGGCGGCTTCGCCCGCAGCAACGAGGACGTGGACTACCCCAACCTGATGTTCCACTTCCTGCCGGTCGCCGTCCGCTACGACGGCTCCTCGCCGGCCGGTGGCCACGGATACCAGGTGCATGTCGGGCCCATGTACTCGGACGCCGTCGGATCGGTGAAGATCAAGAGCAGGGACCCGCGGGTGAAGCCCGCGCTGCGCTTCAACTACCTGTCCACCGAGCAGGACCGCCGGGAATGGGTGGAGGCGATCCGGGTGGCGCGCAGGATCCTCAACCAGCCCGCCCTCGCGCCCTACAACGGCGGCGAGATCTCGCCCGGACCCTCCGTCGAGACCGACGAGCAGATCCTCGCCTGGGTCGCCGAGGAGGGTGAGACCGCACTGCACCCCTCCTGCACCTGCAAGATGGGCACCGACGACATGTCCGTCGTCGACCCGCTGAGCATGCGGGTGCACGGACTGGACGGACTGCGGGTGGTGGACGCCTCGGTGATGCCGTACGTCACCAACGGCAACATCTACGCGCCGGTGATGATGATCGCCGAGAAGGCGGCCGACCTGATTCTGGGCAACGAGCCGCTGCCCCCCTCCAAGGCCGCGTACTACCGGCACCGCGACGCCCAGAAGCAGGCCGGGTGAACCATGGCCGCCGAGGCCCTGCGGACGCTCCTCACCCGTGTCCGCTACGAGGTGCTGCCGGTGCGTGCGACGGAGGAGAAGGTCCTCGCCCATGTGCCCCGCGACGTCGTGGTCACGGTCACGGCGTCGCCGGTCAAGGGGCTGGAGCCGACGCTGCTCCTCACCGAGCGGCTGGCGGCACACGGGTACCGCGTGGTGCCGCACGTCCCCGCGCGGCTGCTGCGGGACGAGGCGCATCTGAAGGAGGTCGCCGAGCGGCTGCGCGCGGCCCGCGTCGAGGACGTCTTCGTCCCGGCCGGTGACGCCGATCCGCCGGCCGGGCCGTACCGCGGCGCGCTGCCGGTGCTGTGCGCGCTGGCCGGTCCGGGCGGCCCCTTCGCCGACCTCGGCATCACCGGTTATCCGGAGAGCCATCCGTTCATCCACGACGACATCACCATCCAGTCGATGTGGGACAAGCGGACGTACGCCACCTACATCGTCAGCAACCTGTGCTTCGATCCGCGCGTGCTCGGCGACTGGATCGCCCGGATCAGGCGCCGCGACGTCACGCTGCCCCTGTACGTGGGTGTCGCCGGCCCCCTGCACCGGGCGAAGCTGCTGTCGATGGCCACGAAGATCGGGGTGGGGGAGTCGACGCGCTTCCTCACCCGGCATCCGTCGTGGTTCCTGCGGTTCGCGGCACCCGGTGGATACGACCCCGAGCGCCTGCTCGCCCCCGGCGCTGCGGCACTCACCGCGTCCGCCGCGGCGGTGGCCGGGCTGCACGTGTTCACCTTCAACCAGATCGCCGAGACGGAGCGTTGGCGCCGTGCGGCACTGGATCGCCTGGCCGGCTGACGCGCAGCCGGGGGAGCGGATCGGGGACGGCGAAATCGAGACATGCCGACCTCTTGACGGACGTCAGTCGATTCGGCCAGGGTGTTCCACCACAAGCAATTGAATGCATAATGCGCAACGAATTCCGCTCGAAGGGCGCAGCGCGTGGCAGATCTGTATGTGGACGGAGAATGGCGCGCTCCGGTGGCCGGCGGCCACCGGGAGATCCGCTGTCCGGCCGACGGCACCCTGGTCGCGACGGTCTCGGAGGCGACCCGCCCCGACACCGAGGCGGCGATCGCCGCGGCCCGGCACGCTTTCGACGACGGCCCCTGGCCGCGGACCCCCGAGCGCGAGCGCGGCGCACTGCTGCTGCGCGCCGCCGGCGTCATCGAGCGCGACGCCAAGGAATTCGCCCGTGCCGAGTCCCTCGACACCGGCAAGCGGCTGGTGGAGAGCGAGTACGACATCGCCGACGTCGTCTCCTGCTTCCGCTACTACGGCGGCATCGCGGGCACCAGCGCCGGCCGGGTGGTCGACACCGGGCGGGACGACGCGCTGAGCCGGGTCACCTACGAGCCGGTCGGCGTCTGCGGACTGATCACTCCATGGAACTATCCGCTGCTGCAAGCGAGCTGGAAGGTCGCCCCGGCGCTCGTCGCCGGGAACACGGTCGTCCTCAAGCCCAGCGAGCTGACGCCCTCCACCTCGATCCTGCTGATGAAGGCACTCGAGGAGGCAGGGCTGCCGGCCGGCGTGGCCAACCTCGTGCTGGGAGCCGGCACCGAGGCGGGCGCGCCGCTCGCCGAGCATCCGGCCGTCGACATGGTGTCGTTCACCGGAGGCCTGCACACCGGGCGGCACCTCATGGCCACCGCCGCGGCGACGGTGAAGAAGGTCGCCCTCGAACTCGGCGGCAAGAACCCGAACGTGGTCTTCGCCGACGCGGACTTCGAAACGGCCGTCGACTTCGCACTCACCGCCGTCTTCCTGCACTCCGGGCAGGTCTGCTCGGCCGGCGCCCGCCTCGTCGTCGAGGACTCGGTCCACGACGCCTTCGTCGACGAGGTCGTACGCCGGGCCCGGCGGATCCGGCTCGGCGGCCCCTTCGACCCCGAGGCCGAGACCGGGCCGCTGATCTCCGCACAGCACCGGGAGAAGGTCGAGGCCCACGTCGCCGCCGGCCTCGCCGAGGGCGCCGTCCTGCGCTGCGGCGGCGCACGCCCCGACGACCCCGCGCTGGCGCACGGCTTCTACTACCCGCCGACCGTCCTGGACGAGTGCCGCCAGGACATGCTCGTGGTGCACGAGGAATCCTTCGGACCCGTACTCACCGTCGAGCGCTTCCACGACGAGGACGACGCCGTCCGCATCGCCAACGACACGGAGTACGGCCTCGCGGGGGCCGTCTGGACCCAGGACGCGGGCAAGGCCCAGCGGGTGGCCCGCGGGTTGCGCCACGGCACCGTGTGGATCAACGACTATCACCCCTATGTGCCGCAGGCCGAATGGGGCGGCTTCGGACACTCGGGCGTGGGCCGCGAGCTGGGACCGGCCGGCCTCGACGAGTACCGAGAGCCCAAGCACGTCTGGCAGAACATCCAACCCCGGCCGCAGCACTGGTTCCGCGGCTGACCGCCGAAGAGAGGCCCGATCATGACCCCAGCCCAGACCGAGGTGTCGCGGCCGAGCGACACGTCCCAGGAGCCCCAGGCGCGTACCCCGGTCATCTCCGTGCGCCGGCTGTGGAAGGTGTTCGGACCCAGGGCCGACGAGGTGCCGGGCTCCACGGAGCTGTGCGGGCTCAGCCGTCGCGAGCTCATGGACCGCACCGGGTGCACCGCCGCCGTACGGGATGTCGGCTTCGACGTGTCTCCCGGCGAGGTCTTCGTCGTCATGGGCCTGTCCGGCTCCGGGAAGTCCACCCTGGTGCGCTGCCTCACCCGGCTGATCGAACCCACTGCCGGAGAGGTCGTCTTCGAGGGCGAGGACATCCGCGGCGCCGACGCGAGGCGGCTGCGCGAGCTGCGGCGCAGCAAGTTCTCCATGGTCTTCCAGCACTTCGGTCTGCTGCCGCACCGCAGGGTCGTCGACAACGTGGCGTTCGGCCTGGAGATACGGGGCATGGGCAGGGCCGAGCGCACGAGGAAGGCCCTGGAGGTCGTCGAACTGGTGGGCCTGGCCGGATACGAGAACTCCTACCCCGACCAGCTCTCCGGTGGTATGCAGCAGCGCGTCGGCCTCGCCCGGGCTCTCGCCGGCGACCCGGACGTCCTCTTCTTCGACGAGCCGTTCTCCGCGCTCGATCCGCTGATCCGCCGTGACATGCAGAGCGAGGTGATCCGCCTGCACCACGAGGTCGGCAAGACCATGGTGTTCATCACCCACGACCTGTCCGAGGCCCTGAAGCTGGGCGACCGCATCCTGATCATGCGGGACGGCAAGACGGTCCAGTGCGGCACCGGCGACGAACTCGTCGGCGCCCCCGCCGACGACTACGTACGGGACTTCGTCAAGGACGTGCCGCGCGGCGACGTCCTCACCCTGCGCTGGATCATGCGCCCCGCCGGACCCGGCGACGCCCTGGACGGGCCCGAGCTGGGGCCGGACGTGGTGGTGCGCGAGGCCACCCGCGCGGTGCTCGCCGCCGAGAAGCCCGTCAAGGTCGTGGAGAACGGCAAGCTGCTGGGCATCGTCGGCGACGAGGAGATCCTCTCCGTCGTCGCCGGGCAGGAAGGCGGTGCGTGATGGCCGTCGCCGACGCGACCGCGCCGGTCGCGACCATACGGCGGAAGGTCGGCCGCCCCATGGTGGTGGCCGCGATCCTGCTCGGCTGGCTGGTGCTCTTCGCCGTACTGCGCGGCCGGCAGACCCTGGCCCTCGCGGCGGCCGACCTCACCGGTCTGCACCGCCGGCTGAACGACCTCAACGACAGCATCGGGGCCAGCCGCAACTCGAACCCGCTCTTCCTGTACTTCTTCAACGAGATCCGGTTGGCCATCGACAACCTGGTCACCTTCGTCCAGTCGCTGATCTCCCAGCCCACCGGCACCCGCCCCGTCCCGCAGATCGGCTGGCTCGGCGTCGTCGGACTCACCGGCTATGTCTCCTGGGCCGTGGGCAACTGGCGGGTCGCGCTGCTGGCGGTCGCGGGCTTCACCTTCTTCGGGCTCCAGGGTCTGTGGCAGGAGAGCATGGACACTCTCGCGCTGACCGTGTCCGCGGTCCTCGTGGCGCTGCTCATCGGCATCCCGCTGGGCGTGTGGGCCGGTCTGTCCGACCGGTTCAACCGGATCATGACGCCCTTCCTGGACTTCATGCAGACGATGCCGACCTTCGTCTACCTCGCCCCGCTGACCCTGATCTTCCTCATCGGCGGCGCCTCCGCCGTGATCACCACCGTCATCTACGCGGCACCGCCCGCCATCCGCATCACCGCGCACGCCATCCGCTCGGTGCCCGAGACCACCGTCGAGGCGGCCGACTCGCTCGGCACCACGCGGTCGCAGCAGTTGCTGAAGGTGCTGCTGCCGATGTCCAGGCGCACGGTGGTCATGGGCGTCAACCAGACCATCATGGCCGCCCTGGCCATGGTGACCATCGCCGCCCTGATCGACGCGCCCGGCCTCGGCAAGACCGTCGTCCAGGCCCTGCAGTCGCTCGACGTCGGTACGGCGTTCAACGCCGGCCTCGCCATCGTCGTCATGGCCATCGTGCTCGACCGGGTGACCACCGCCGCGGCCGCACGCACCGAGGCCCGCCGCACGGACGGCCGTCTGCTGAAGTGGCGCCGACCGCTGCTGGTGACGGGCGGCATCGGGGCCGCCGTCCTGGTGTACCTGTCCCACACCTACGTCTGGGCGGCCGAGTTCCCCGGAGGCGGCGGCACCGGAAGCCGCATCGCGAGCGCGGCCGACACCGCGACCACCTGGCTGCAGGACCATCTGTCGGGGCTGACCAACGGTCTGCGGAACGTCATCACCAACGGTCTGCTCAACCCGTTCCAGACGCTCCTCACCGACTCCCCGTGGTGGCTGGTCGGCATCACCCTGGTCGCGCTCGGCGCGGTGCTCGGCGGCCGGCGCGCCGCCGCGACGGCCGCGGTGTGCGTCGGGCTGCTGGTCGGCACGGGTGTGTGGTCCGACGGCATGACGACACTGGCCTCGACCGCCGTCGCCACGGTGCTGGTGATGCTGCTCGGCGTCGTCTTCGGCGTGTGGATGGGGCGCAGCCGGCTGGTGGACCGGGTGGTGCGGCCCACCCTGGACGCCGCGCAGGTCATGCCGCCGTTCGTCTATCTCGTGCCGTTCCTGGCCCTGTTCGGCGCCACCCGGTTCACCGCGATCGTCGCGGCCGTCGTGTATGCGGCGCCCGTCGCCATCAAGATCATCGCGGACGGTGTGCGGAACGTGTCCGAGGCCACCGTGGAGGCGGCCACCTCCTCCGGGTGCAACACCTGGCAGATCATCACCAAGGTTCAGCTGCCGATGGCACGCAGCGCCCTGACCCTCGCCACCAACCAGGGTCTGATCTACGTGCTGTCGATGGTTGTTGTGGGCGGCCTGGTAGGGGCAGGCGCCCTCGGCTACGACGTCGTGGCCGGGTTCTCGCAGGGAGAGCTGTACGGCAAGGGGCTGGCGGCCGGACTCGCCATCGTACTGCTCGGAGTCATGTTCGACCGGATCACGCAGGCTGCGGCGCGACGCACCAGGGCATAAGGAGCACGACACCATGGCACATCACTGGCGAGCCGGCGCGGCCGGCCTGGCCGTCCTCGGCCTCACCCTCACGGCCTGCTCGGGGGCGAAGGTCGGCGACAGCACCTCGGCCGGCGCGAAGTCCTCGGGCGGCAAGTGCGGCACCTTCAACCTGGCCGTCAACCCGTGGGTCGGCTACGAGGCGGACGCGGCGGTCGTCGCGTACGTGGCGCAGCACGACCTCGGTTGCACGGTCGACAAGAAGGACCTGAAGGAGGAGATCGCCTGGCAGGGCTTCGGGACCGGTGAGGTGGACGCCGTTCTGGAGAACTGGGGCCACGACGATCTGAAGAAGAAGTACATCACCGAGCAGAAGACCGCCGTGGAGGCGGGATCGACGGGCAACAAGGGAGTGATCGGCTGGTTCGTGCCGCCGTGGCTGGCCAAGGCCCACCCGGACATCACCGACTGGAAGAACCTCGACAAGTACGCCGCCAACTTCAGGACCTCCGAGTCGGGCGGCAAGGGCCAGCTCCTCGACGGCGACCCGTCGTACGTCACCAACGACGCGGCGCTGGTGAAGAACCTGAAGCTGAACTTCAAGGTGGTGTACGCGGGCAGTGAGACGGCGCTGATCCAGGCCTATCGCACCGCCGAGAAGAACAAGCAGTGGATGATCGGCTACTTCTACGAGCCGCAGTGGTTCATGTCGGAGGTGCCGCTGGTCAAGGTGAACCTGCCCAAGTACACGACGGGGTGCGACGCCGACGCCGCGAAGGTCGCCTGTGACTACCCGGTCTACGACCTGGACAAGATCGTCAGCGCGCAGTTCGCCAAGTCGGGCGGTCCCGCCTACAAGCTGGTGAAGAACTTCAACTGGACGAACGAGGACCAGAACACCGTGGCCAGGTACATCGCGGTGGACAAGATGTCGGACGACGCGGCGGCCAAGAAGTGGGTCGACGCCCACCGCGACAAGGTCGACGCCTGGCTGAAGTAGTCCGGGGTCGGAGCGGCCGGCTGATGACGCCCGGCGGGCGGTGTGCACCTGCGCGCACCGCCCGTCGGGCGTTGCCGTCGCCGGGGCCGTTTTCCGGCCTGTTTTCCGACGTCACCGACCCCTTGACACCCTTCACGGCGACAGGCACATTGAGTTGCGTAACCTGAATCAGGTTGCGCAGAAAGCAACTGAACCGGTCTCAAGTTCGGAGGTTGGGCGATGGCGGGACCCCGAGTGGTGATCATCGGAGCGGGTGTCGTGGGAGCAGCCCTGGCGGACGAGATCTCCGCGCGCGGCTGGACCGAAGTGACGGTGGTCGACCAGGGCCCTCTCCCGGCCACCGGGGGCTCGACCTCGCACGCCCCGGGCCTGGTCTTCCAGACGAACGCCTCGAAGACGATGACGGAACTGGCTCGCTACACCGTGGAGAAGTTCTGCTCCCTCGACGTGGACGGCAAGCCCTGCTTCCTCCAGGTCGGCGGCCTCGAGGTGGCCACCAGCCCCGAGCGGCTCGCCGAACTCCGGCGCCGCCACGGCTGGGTCACCGCCTGGGGCGTCGAGGCGCGCCTGCTGAGCCCCGACGAGTGCGTGGCCCAGCACCCGCTGGTCGACCGGGACAAGGTCCTCGGCGGTCTCCTGGTCCCCACCGACGGCCTGGCCAAGGCCGTGCTCGCCGTCGAGGCTCAGATCCGCCGGGCCACCGAGCGCGGCGTGCGCTTCCTCCCCCGCCACGAAGTCCTCGACATCCGGCAGAGCGAGGGCCGCGTCACCGGCGTGGTGACCGACCACGGCGAGATCGACGCCGACGTCGTCGTGTGCTGTGCCGGCATATGGGGCCCGAAGATCGCCCGCATGGCCGGGATGAATCTGCCGCTCACCCCGCTCGCCCACCAGTTCGCCTGGACCGGCCCGGTCCCCGCCCTCGCCGGCCAGACCGAGGAGGCGGTCCGCCCGATCCTGCGCCACCAGGACGCCGACCTGTACTACCGCGACCGCTTCGACGGCCTCGGCATCGGCTACTACGGCCACCGCCCCATGCCGGTCTCCGCCGACGACATCCTCTCCGTGGACGAGGCCGAGGAGATGCCCTCGGTCCTGAAGTTCACCGAGGAGGACTTCGAGCCCGCCTGGACCGAGACGCAGTCCCTGTTGCCGGCGGCCAGGGAGGCGAAGGTCGAGGAGGGCATCAACGGCCTGTTCTCCTTCACCACCGACGGCTACCCGCTGCTCGGCGAGTCCCCGGACCTCAAGGGCTTCTGGGTCGCCGAGGCCGTGTGGGTCACCCACTCCGCGGGCGTCGGCCGGGCCGTCGCCGAGTGGCTGGTCGACGGCTACTGCTCCTCGTTCGACCTGCACGAGTGCGACGTCAACCGCTTCGAGCCGCACCAGTTGTCCCCGGAGTACGTCCTGGCCCGCGACTGCCGGAACTTCGTGGAGGTCTACGACATCCTCCACCCGCTCCAGCCTTCGGGTGAGCCGCGCCCGATCCGCACCAGCCCCTTCTACGCCCGCCAGCAGGAATACGGCGCGTTCTTCCTCGAGGCCAACGGCTGGGAGCGCCCTCAGTGGTACGAGGCCAACGCGCCCCTGGCCGAGGGCCGGGACATCCCCACCCCGAACGACTGGGCCGCCCGCTACTGGTCGCCCATCGTCGGCGCCGAGGCCCAGGTCACCCGCGAGAAGGTCGCCCTGTACGACATGACCGCCCTCAAGCGCCTGGAGGTGAGCGGCCCCGGCGCCGCCGAGTTCCTGGAGGGCCTCGTCACCGGCAAGGTCGCCAAGTCCGTCGGCTCGGTGACGTACACCCTGCTCCTCGACCACGACGGCGGCATCCGCAGCGACATCACCGTCGCCCGCCTCGCCCCCGGCCTCTTCCAGGTCGGCGCCAACGGCAACCTGGACCTCGACTGGTTCACCCGCCACCTGCCCGCCGACGGACGGGTCCAGGTCCGCGACATCACCGCCGGCACCTGCTGCATCGGCCTGTGGGGCCCGCTCGCACGCGAGGTGCTGCAGCCGCTCACCGACGAGGACTTCTCCGACGCGGGCCTGAAGTACTTCCGCGCCAAGCGCGCCTACATCGGCTCGGTCCCCGTCACCGCCATGCGGCTGAGCTACGTCGGTGAGCTGGGCTGGGAGCTGTACACCACCGCCGACCAGGGCCAGAAGCTGTGGGACACCCTGTGGGCCGCGGCCGAGCCGCTCGGCGGCATCGTCGCCGGCCGCGGTGCCTTCAACAGCCTGCGCCTGGAGAAGGGTTACCGCTCGTTCGGCACCGACATGACCTACGAGCACGACCCGTACGAGGCCGGCGTCGGCTTCGCCGTCAAGCTCGACAAGGGCGACTTCATCGGGAAGGCCGCGCTGGAGCGCCGCAAGGAGCACGTCCGGCGCAAGCTGAGCTGCCTCACCATCGACGACCCGCGGGCGGTCGTCATGGGCAAGGAACCGGTGTACGACGGCGACCGCGCCGTCGGCTACGTCACCAGCGCCGCCCACGGCTACACCGTCGGCAAGGGCATCGCCTACGCCTGGATGCCGGCGGACCTGGCCGTCCCCGGCACGACCGTGCACATCGGCTACTTCGGCCGGCGCGTGCAAGCGGTGGTGGCCGAGGAGCCGTTGTTCGATCCGGCGATGTCCCGGCTCCGTGGGTGAGAGGCTCGCGCCCCGAAGGGGTGCGGGGAAGTGCGCGATCAGCCACGACGCATCCGCAGACGCACGACAACGCCGGCCGCCCTGTCGGAAGGAGCACCGCCGATGACCGCACAACTTCTCGACGGCAAGGCTGCCGCGGCCGCCGTCCGGCGCGAACTCGCCGAGCGAGCGGCAAAGGTGACGGCAACGCAAGGGCGCCCTCCAGGACTGGGCACGGTCCTCGTCGGCGACGACCCCGGCAGCCACGCCTACGTCGCCGGAAAGCACCGCGACTGCGCGCAGGCCGGCATCGCCTCCCTGCGCCGGGAACTGCCCGCCGACGCCGGCCGGCGGCAGGTCGAGGACGTCATCGACGAACTCAACGCCGACCCCGCCTGCACCGGCTACATCGTCCAGCTCCCGCTCCCGCGCCACCTGGACGCGGGCGCCCTGCTGGAGCGCATGGACCCGGCCAAGGACGCCGACGGCCTGCACCCCGTCAACCTCGGCCGCCTCGTGCTGGGTGTCGACGCCCCGTTGCCCTGCACCCCGCGCGGCATCGTCGAACTGCTCCGCCGCCACGAGGTCCCGCTCGCCGGGGCCCGGGTGTGCGTGGTCGGCCGGGGCATCACGGTCGGACGGCCCATCGGGCTGCTGCTCACCCGCAGGTCCGTGAACGCCACCGTGACCCTGTGCCACACCGGAACCAAGGGCCTGGCCCGGCACGTGCGCGAGGCGGACATCGTCGTCGCGGCGGCCGGCTCGCCTGGACTGATCACCAAGGACATGCTGCGTCCCGGCGCGGCCGTCCTGGACGTCGGCATCACCCGCACCGAGCACGGGCTCGTCGGCGACATCCACGCGGAGGCCGCGGAGGTCGCCGGATGGCTCGCCCCGATGCCCGGAGGAGTGGGGCCCATGACCCGAGCGATGCTCCTCGCCAATGTCGTCGAGGCCGCCGAGAGGAACGCGAACGCCCTATGAACTCCCTGAACACCCGCCTCGCCGAGCTGGACCCGGAGGTCCACGAAGCCCTGCGCGCCGAGCTGCGCCGCCAGCAGACCACCCTGGAGATGATCGCCTCCGAGAACTTCGCGCCCACCGCCGTGCTGGAGGCGCAGGGCTCCGTCGCGACCAACAAGTACGCCGAGGGCTACCCCGGACGCCGCTACTACGGCGGCTGCGAACACGTCGACGTCACCGAACGGCTGGCGATCGAGCGCGTCAAGTCCCTGTTCGGCGCGGCCCACGCCAACGTCCAGCCGCACTCGGGCGCACAGGCCAACACCGCCGTGTTCTTCGCACTCCTCCAGCCCGGCGACACGATCCTCGGCCTCGACCTCGCGCACGGCGGCCACCTCACACACGGCATGCGCATCAACTACAGCGGCAAGATGCTCGACGTCGTCCCGTACCACGTCTCCGCGGCGGACCACCTCGTGGACCTGGACGAGGTGGAGCGGCTCGCCAAGGAGCACCGCCCCAAGATGATCATCGCGGGCTGGTCGGCGTACTCGCGGCAGCTGGACTTCGCGGCCTTCCGTCGGATCGCCGACGAGGTCGGCGCCCTCCTCATGGTCGACATGGCGCACTTCGCGGGCCTGGTCGCCGCCGGACTGCACCCGAGCCCCGTCCCGCACGCCCACGTGGTCACCACCACCACGCACAAGACCCTCGGCGGCCCCCGCGGAGGCGTCGTCCTCACCAACGACGCCGACCTCGCCAAGAAGATCAACTCGGCGGTGTTCCCGGGCATGCAGGGCGGCCCGCTGGAGCACGTCATCGCCGCCAAGGCGGTCTCCTTCAAGGTCGCCGCGTCACCCGAGTTCGCCGAACGCCAGTCCCGCACCCTGGCCGGCGCCCGTATCCTCGCCGAACGCCTCACCCGGCCCGACGCGGCGGCTGCCGGTGTGAAGGTGCTGACCGGTGGCACGGACGTCCACCTCGTCCTCGTCGACCTGCGCGACTCCGAACTCGACGGCAGGCGGGCCGAGGACCTCCTCCACGAGATCGGCATCACCGTCAACCGCAACGCGGTGCCCTTCGACCCGCGCCCGCCCATGGTCACCTCCGGCCTGCGCATCGGCACCCCTGCGCTCGCCACCCGGGGCTTCACCGAGGAGGACTTCGCCGAGGTCGCCGACGTGATCGCGCTCGCGCTCCAGCCGGAACCGGACGTGCCCGCGCTGCGCGCCCGCACCGAGGCACTCGCGGCCAAGCACCCGCTCTACCCCCACCTCTCGCACGACGGAGACGCCCGATGAGCCCCCGCACCCCCGGCGCGGACCTGCCCGACCACCCCGACTGGCTCTGGCGCACCCCCGAGCCCAGGCGGTCGTACGACGTGATCATCGTGGGCGGCGGCGGACACGGCCTGGCCACTGCCCACTACCTGGCCAAGAACCACGGCATCACCAACGTGGCCGTCCTGGAGAAGGGCTGGCTCGCGGGCGGCAACATGGCCCGCAACACCACGATCATCCGTTCCAACTACCTGTGGGACGAGAGCGCGGGCATCTACGAGCACGCCCTGAAGCTGTGGGAGGGGCTGGAGGAGGAACTGGACTACCCGATCCTGTTCTCCCAGCGCGGTGTGCTCAACCTCGCCCACAGCCTGCAGGACGTCCGCGACAGCGTCCGCCGCGTCGAGGCCAACCGGCTCAACGGGGTGGACGCCGAATGGCTGGACGCCGACGGGGTCAAAGAGGTCTGCCCGATCGTCAACACTTCCCCCGACGTGCGCTACCCGGTCCTCGGCGGCACCTACCAGCCGCGCGCCGGCATTGCCAAGCACGACTACGTCGCCTGGGGCTTCGCCCGCTCCGCGGACGCGGCCGGCATCGACATCATCCAGAACTGCGAGGTCACCGGCCTGGACACGGCCGGCGGCCGGGTGATCGGCGTCCAGACGTCCCTGGGTCCCATCGCCGCGGGCAAGGTGGCCCTGTGCTCGGCCGGCCACACCTCCGTCCTCGCCGCCATGGCCGGCATCGAACTGCCCCTCCAGAGCCACCCGTTGCAGGCACTCGTCTCCGAACTCCTGGAGCCGGTGCACCCGACCGTGGTGATGTCCAACGCCGTCCACGTGTACGTCAGCCAGGCGCACAAGGGCGAGCTGGTGATGGGCGCCGGCATCGACGCGTACAACTCGTACACCCAGCGCGGGGCGTTCCACGTCATCGAGGAGCAGATGTCGGCGGCCCTGGAGCTCTTCCCGGTCTTCGCCCGCGCCCATGTGCTGCGCACCTGGGGCGGCATCGTCGACGTCAGCCCCGACGCGTCGCCCGTCGTCGGCCTCACGCCGGTCGACAACCTCTACCTCAACTGCGGCTGGGGGACCGGCGGATTCAAGGCCACCCCGGGCGTCGGCTGGGTCTACGCCCACACCATCGCCCACGACACCCCCCACGCCCTGAACGCCCCCTTCTCGCTCGACCGTTTCACCACCGGCGCGCTCGTGGACGAGCACGGCGCTGCCGCGGTGGCCCACTAGGGAGCCGAACCATGCTGCTCATCCCCTGCCCGTGGTGCGGGCCCCGTGACGAGGCCGAGTTCCACTACGGCGGCCAGGCCCACGTCCCCTACCCCGAGGACCCCGCCGCCCTCACCGACGAGGAGTGGGCGCGGTACCTGTTCTTCCGCGACAACCCCAAGGGCCCGTTCGCCGAGCGGTGGAGCCATGCGGCGGGCTGCCGCAAGTGGTTCAACGCGGTGCGGGACACGTCGACGAACGAGATCCTGGCGGTGTACCGGGTGGGAGAGCCACGCCCGGTGACCTCTCGGCCGAGACCTTGGGAACCAGCCCGTCCGGCCCTTGGGGACGACGCCGTCGAGGCCGAAGCCGGGTCCGGCGGCGCGGCCCCCGGCCGGGGCGAAGAAGCGGAGCCCTTGGAGGACGGGAGGGGCGACGGGGGCGCTGCGTCCCTCAGCGGCTCCACCGCGGGCCAACCGTTCCGCACCCGCAGCGGCGGCCGCGTCGACCGCGACACCCCCCTCACCTTCAGCTTCGACGGCACCACCTACCAGGGCTACCGGGGCGACACCCTCGCGTCCGCCCTCCTGGCCAACGGTGTCATCCACGCCGCCACCAGCATCAGGCTCGGCCGTCCCCGCGGCATCTTCTCGGCCGGAGTGGAGGAACCCAACGCGGTCGTCCAGATCGAGGCCCCGTTCCCCGAGCCCATGCTCCCCGCCACGACCGTCGAGCTCTACGACGGTCTGGTCGCCGGCAGCCTCCCCGGCCAGGGACGCCTCGCCACCGAACCCGACCCCGCCCGCTACGACGCCGTACACGCCCACTGCGACGTGCTGGTCGTCGGCGCCGGTCCGGCCGGTCTGGCGGCGGCGGCCGCGGCGGCGAGCGGCGGCGCCCGCGTCATCCTCGCCGACGACCAGCCGGAGGCCGGCGGCAGTCTGCTCGGCACCGGCGAGCACCTCGGCTGGGTCCGGGCGACCAGCGCCCGGCTGGACGCCGCGCCCGAGGTACGGGTCCTGCGCCGCACCACCGTCTTCGGCCACTACGACGACAACCACCTGCTCGCCGTCGAGCGCCGCACCAACCACCTCGGCGCCGGCGCTCCCGAGAACGTCTCCCGCGAGCGCGTCTGGCGCATCCGCGCCCGGCGCGTGGTCCTCGCCACCGGCGCCCACGAGCGTTCGCTGGCGTTCGGCGACAACGACCGCCCCGGCGTGATGCTGGCGTCCTCGGCCCGCACGTACCTGCACCGCTACGCCGTCGTCCCCGGCCGGCACGCGGTCGTGTTCACCACCAACGACAGCGCCTACGCCGCCGCCCTCGATCTGGCGGCCGTCGGCGTCGACATCGCGGCGGTGGTCGACACCCGGCCGGAGCCCGGGGAGTGGGCCGAGCGGGCCCGGTCCGCCGGGATCGAGGTGCTCGCCGGACACGCGGTCATCGGCACGGAGGGCACCGCCCGGATCACCGCCGTGACGGTCGCCCCCTACGGCGAGTCCACCGGGCAGCGGGAGTTCGCCGCCGACCTGCTGCTGGTGTCCGGCGGATGGAACCCGGTCGCGCACCTGTTCAGCCAGGCGGGCGGCAAGCTCCGCCACGACGACGCCCTCGGCGCGTTCGTGCCCGACAGCTGCCGTCAGGCGGTGGAGGCCGCGGGCGGCGCGAACGGCGCCTTCGACCTCGCCACGGCCCTGGCGCAGGGTGCGTCGGCCGGTGTCCGCGCGGCCGAGGCGGAGGGCTGCACGGCCGAGGCGCCTTTGCTCCCGGCCGTGGCCGCCCAGCCGTACACCCCGCCCATGCAGGTCTTCACCGTCCCCGGCGACACCGGCGCCCCGCGGTTCGTCGACCTCCAGCGCGACGTGACGGTCGACGACCTGGCGCGGGCGACCGGCGCGGGCCTGCGGTCGGTGGAGCACACCAAGCGCTACACCACGGCCGGTACCGCGGGCGACCAGGGCAAGACGGGTGGTGTCCTGGCGAGCGGGGTCGTCGCCGAACTCCTCGGAGTGGACATCTCGGCGCTCGGCCTGCCCACCTTCCGGCCACCGTACGCCCCGGTGTCCTTCGCCGCCCTGGCCGGCCGCGACCGGGGCGCGCTGAGCGACCCGGTCCGCACCACCGCCCTGCACACCTGGCACGTCGAGCACGGCGCCCTGTTCGAGGACGTGGGCCAGTGGAAGCGGCCCCGGTACTACCCACGGGACGGCGAGGACATGGAGACCGCCGTGCTGCGTGAGTGCCGGGCCGCCCGCGAGGGCGTGACCTTCATGGACGCCTCCACGCTCGGCAAGATCGACGTCCAGGGCCCGGACGCCGCCCGCTTCCTCGACCGGCTCTACACCAACATGATGAGCACCCTGAAGGTCGGCATGATCCGCTACGGAGTGATGTGCCGCCTGGACGGGATGGTCTTCGACGACGGCACCGTCATCCGGCTCGCCGAGGACCGGTTCCTGGTCACGACCACCACCGGCAACGCGGCTGCCGTCCTGGACTGGATGGAGGAGTGGCTGCAGACCGAGTGGCCCGACCTGCGGGTCCACTGCACCTCGGTCACCGAGCAGTGGGCCACCGTGGCCCTGGTGGGCCCGAAGTCCCGCACGGTCCTCGGCTCGCTCGCGCCTCGACTGGCCGTCTCCAACGCGGACTTCCCGTTCATGGCGTGGCGGGACACGACGGTCGCGGGCATCGACGCGCGCGTGTGCCGGATCAGCTTCTCCGGCGAACTCGCCTACGAGATCAACGTGTCGCCGTGGGACGCCCGCAGGCTGTGGGAGGCGCTGTACGAGGCCGGCGCCCCGTACGGCATCACGCCTTACGGCACCGAGACCATGCACGTCCTGCGCGCCGAGAAGGGCTACCCGATCGTCGGCCAGGACACCGACGGCACGGTCACCCCGCAGGACCTGGGCATGGGCTGGGCGGTGTCCAAGAAGAAGCCCGACTTCATCGGCAAGCGCTCCTATGCCCGCGCGGACACCGTGCGGCCCGACCGCAAGCATCTCGTCGGGCTCCTCCCCGAGGACCCGTCCGTCCTCCTCCCGGAGGGCACGCATCTGGTCGCCCATGCAGAGCTGCCCGCCCCGCCCGTGCCGATGCTCGGTCATGTCACCTCCAGCTACCGTAGCGCGGCGCTCGACCGGACCTTCGCCCTCGCCCTGATCAAGGGCGGCCGGGAACGGGTCGGCGAACGGCTCTACGCGCCCGTCGGCGACCGGCTGGTCCCGGTGACCGTCGCAAGCCCCGTCCTCTACGACCCCGAGGGAGCCCGCCGCGATGGCTGACACCGCCCTGAGCCCATGGCAGCGCAGCCCCCTGGCAGACGCCGCCCACCGCCTGGCCGCCGCGACGCGCAGCTCCCGGGGCGCGATCCGGCTCGCCGAACTCCCCTGCCTGGCCCAGGTGAACGTCCGCCTCGACGCCAAGGGACCGGCGGCGGACGCCGTCGGACTCGCCCTGGGACTCCAGTTGCCCCTGGAGGCCAACAGCGTCGTGCACGCGGGCGACGCGACGGCGGTGTGGCTCGGACCCGACGAATGGCTGGTGGTGGGCCGGCCCGGCACCGAGCGTGACCTGGAGGGCCGGGTCCGGTCGGCGGCAGGTGACGAACCGGTCTCCGTCACCGACGTCTCGGCCCAGCGCACGACCCTGCTGGTGGCCGGACCCCGCGCCCGCGACCTGCTGGCCCACGGCTGCTCGCTGGACCTGCACCCGCGCTCCTTCGGTCCGGGCCGCTGCGCGCAGACGTCGCTGGCCCGCACCCAGGTCGTCCTGGTGGCCCGCGACCGACCGAGGGCCGGGTTCTGGGTGCTGGTGCGCTCCTCCTTCGCCGGCTACCTGGCGGACTGGCTGCTGGACGCGGCCGTCGAATACCGGTGAGCCGCCCGGCGGGGCGGCAGAGATGACCCGGCGGTGCCGGCCGACACGAACGGTCGGCCCGGCACCGCCGTTCCATGTCCACCGTGGCGCCGGGCGAACTCCCCCGAAGACCCGGCGACTTCTTGACAACGGGAGGGGCCGACCGCAGACTGGCGTTGCGTTGAGTGCATATAGTTTCTTAATACGCACCGAGGTGGTCCTCATGATTCCCGTGTGCCCTCTCGCCGATCTGCCGCGAGGCGAGGCGTTCCGGCTCGAGAACGACCCGCCCGTCGCCGTCTTCCACACCGATGACGGCGAGGTCTACGCGATCGACGACACCTGCACCCACCAGGACGCCTCGCTGGCCGACGGTTGGCTGGAGGGGTGCGAGGTCGAATGCCCGCTGCACGCCTCGAAGTTCGACCTGCGCACCGGCGGTGTGGACACACCCCCGGCCCGGCTGCCCGTGCGCACCCACCGGGTCGTCGTCCAGGACGGCATGGTCTACGTCGAGCTCTCCGAGGCCCCGCCGAACCTCCCGCCCTCCTGCGTCGCCGCCCGGCTCGGCGCCGTCCCGGTCGCCGGAGCCGGCGCGTGAGGACCGCGACGGGCGTCGAGCGGCCTCAGGTCTCGGGTGCGGCGCCGGACAACGACATGCGCGGCGCAGCAGGCGAATGCGGCTCTCGGGGCGTCCCGCAGGTCCTTCCTGGCTCAGGTGCCGGCCGACCCGGCGACGGGACGACCGAGGCCTGCGCCGTCACGGGACGCCGGGACCTGTGCCGTGTCCGTTCTCGCCGCCGCGCAGGGCGTCTGGTGCCTGCGCGTGCACGACGTCGCCTCGACCCTCGACGCGGCACGGGTGACCGCCCGTTGGGGCGCCGAGGCCGCTGCGTCGGCGCGGGCGCACCGGTGACGAGCGGGGCACCTGGTGGACGCCCGGAGCGCGGCTGAGTCCGCTGGGGCGCGTCAGCCGACGTAGCCCATGCGGTGACTGATCTCCTCCGCGCCCTTGATCAGCAGGGGCGCCAACTCGTGGATGCGCTCCTCGGTGAAGCGGTACGCGGGACCGGAGGAGCTGAGGGCGGCGATGACCTCACCGTGGTGGGAACGGACCGGGGCCGCCATGGCGTGCAGTCCGATCTCCAGTTCCTCCAGCGTCACCGCGTACCCGCGCTCCCGCGCCTCGGTCAGGTCGTGCTCCAGCTTCGCCCGGGTGGTCAGGGTGCGCTCGGTGTGCCTGCGCAGTCCCGAGGCCGCGAGCACCTCGTCGCGCTCCTTCGCCGGCAGATGCGCCAGCAGGATCTTGCCGCTGGACGTGGCGTGCACCGGAGTGAGCTGCCCGACCCAGTTGTGGGTGCCGACGGCCCCCGGCCCGCGCACCTGGTACAGGTTGACGGCGTAGTGCTCCTGCAGTACGGCGATGTTGACGGTCTCTCCGATCTCCTCGCTGAGCCGCTCGCACACCTCCCGGCCCTGCCGGGTGATGTCCAGGCGTCCGGTGACCGCGCCGGCCAGGCGCACGATGCCGAAGCCGAGGCGGTACTTGCCGCGCTCGGTGGCCTGCTCGACCAGGCCGCGCGCCTCCAGCGCTCCGAGCAGGCGGAACGCGGTCGACTTGTGGACGTCGATCTCGGCGGCGACCTCGCTGACGCCGGCCTCGCCGCGCCGGGCGAGGATCTCCAGCACGCTGACGGCACGGTCGACGGACTGCACCCCGTTCACCGCCGGAGCCGCTGTTTCGCTATCTGCGGTGTAGTTGCTCATAGCGCAACTATACGCACGCGGATGAGGGCGCGGCTAAGGGTCGCAACGGCTGGATGGGGGACCCGATGGGTCCTTGACGCCGACGGTCCCCCACACCCTAGGGCGGCGCGTTCGTCAGCGGAAGACGACCGTGCAGTTGCCGTTGGCCAGCACCCGGCTCTCGCTGTGCCACTGCACGGCGCGGGCAAGGACCCGGGCCTCCACGTCCCGGCCCATGGTGACCAGCTCGTCGGGGGTGTGGGAGTGGTCCACGCGCACGACGTCCTGCTCGATGATCGGGCCTTCGTCGAGGTCGGGCGTGACGTAGTGCGCCGTGGCCCCGACGAGCTTCACGCCGCGCCGGTGGGCCTGCACGTACGGCCGGGCGCCCTTGAAGCTCGGCAGGAACGAGTGGTGGATGTTGATGGCCCGGCCGTCGAGCCGCTTGCACAGGTCGTCGGAGAGGATCTGCATGTAGCGGGCGAGCACCACCAGGTCGATGTCCGACTCGGCGACGAGCTCCAGCAGCCGGGCCTCGGCCTCGTCCTTGGTCTGCCGCGTCACCGGGATGTGGTGGAACGGGACGCCGTAGTTCCGGGCCAGCGGCTCGAAGTCGCGGTGGTTGGAGACGATCGCCGGGATCTCGATGTTGAGCGAGCCGGTCGACTGGCGGAAGAGCAGGTCGTTCAGGCAGTGGCCGAACTTCGACACCATGATCAGGGTGCGGGTCGGGGTCGAGGCGTCGTGCAGCTGCCAGGTGATCCGGTAGGCCTCGGCGACCGGGTCGAAGTCGGTGCGCAGCAGCTCCAGGGATGTGGCCGGATGGGTGACCTCGAAATGGACGCGCATGAAGAAGCGGTCCTGCAGACGGTCGTCGAACTGCTGGCTCTCGAGGATGTTGCCTGAATGACTCACGAGGAAACCGGTGACCGCGTGGACGATTCCTGACCGGTCTGGGCACGAGAGGGTGAGGACGAACTCGCGGCCGGGCTGCGGACGAGGGGACATGACATCCTCCATTAATGCGTATTACGCAACCTTGAGAGTGATACGCAACATGGTCCGGTGCGGACAGCGGCCGGTCAAGAGGCTTGTTCTTCCAGGAGCAAGAAGATGCGTAGTGCGCAACAACTCGCCTCAGGGGTGGCCGAGATGGCCCAGCCGGCCGCAGATCTCCTGGCCTGCGGTCCGTACCGGCACGGGCACCTCCCGAAGCCGCCGCGCGGACAGGCGGAACGACGGCGCCCAAGCGCTGAGCGCGCTGCAGGCGCAGCCGACCGTGCGCGTGCTCGTCAACCGGGGCCTGAGGCTGCGGGGATCGGTGAGGGTGTGCGGTGGGCGGCGCTCCAGCCGTGCCGCGAGCCGCCTGCCGCGCTCGGGCAGGTGCGCCGGCAGGGCCTTGCCGCTGGAGGTGGCGCGCAACGGGGTGTGCCGGCCCAGCCGGTCGTGCGTGGTGAGGGCCGCCGGGTCTTCGCAGGCCGGGCGGCTGTGTCGAGGCAGGTTCAGCCGGACGGAGGCGGCGCCGGCCAGGCGGACGAGGCCCGGTCCGAGGCGGCACTCGCCGCGCGCCTCCGTCCGTTCGATGAGTCCGCGCGGTTCCACGTGGGAGTTCGTCCGGTCGACCTCTTGACACTGCTCGTCCAGAGGCATGACAGTGTGACTGTTGCTTATAGAGAAGTTAATTGCACATTGCGCAACAGATGCGGCTCGTTCCAGACCTTCCCCAGGCTCCTGGACCGTCGGCCCCCTCCGTCCCCTCGTCGACCGCTCCGATGCAGCGATCGGCCCGCCACCAAGAAAACCGGCCGAAACGTGCATTCGGCCGCCCTTCAGCGAGGAGATCGGCAGTGACGCACGAGGTACGCGCCGTCCTGGCCCGGAAGCAGGGTGTCCCGGTCTCGTTGGAGACCGTCCTGGTGCCCGACCCCGGCCCGGCAGAAGCGCCTGGTGCAGGTCCAGGCCCGCGGTGTCCGCCACACCGACCTGCACTGCCACGAGCGTCCCGTGGTCATGGGCCACCAGCCGGTGCACCCGGACGGCGGTCCGGTCGGCCAGGTCACCGGAGCCGCCCACGGCTGCACGACCGGCGCGCCCGTCGGCCACGCCCGGCCGCCGGCCGAGCACGCCGCCCCCGGCACCCCGGTGCCGCGCCGAGGTGCCGCCGTCACCTCAAAGACGCGGCCTGCATGTACACAACACCCCGCACGAGCACTTCGTCCCCGCCCGGCACCCGGACCATCCGCAGGTGATCGTGGCCTGCGGCTTCTCCGGCCACGGGTTCAAGTTCGTGCCCGTGATCGGCGAGATCGTCGCCGACCTGGCCGTCGACGGCACCACCCAGCACCCCATCGCCCTTGCCGACCCGCGCCGTGTGCGCGTCTGACACGCTCCGAGGTGATCACCATGACGACGACCGGCCTTCCCCCCAGCCTGATCGCCACGCTGACCGGTGAGTACTACACCGACCCGGAGGTCTTCGCCCTGGAGCAGGAGCGCATCTTCGAGGCCATGTGGTTCTGTGTGGCCCGCGCCTCGGAGCTGGGCGGGCCGGGCCGGTTCCGCACCCACCAGGTGGGCCGTGAGAGCGTGCTCGTCACGCGCTCACGGGACGGCTCGGTCAAGGCCTTCCTGAACATCTGCCGGCACCGGGGCGCGAAGCTGTGCCTGGAGGAGTCCGGAGAGGTCAAGCGCGCGTTCCAGTGCCCGTACCACGCCTGGACGTACGGCCTGGACGGCAAGTTGGTGGCGGCGCCGAACCTGACGTCGATGCCGGACATCGACCGCACCGCGTACGGCTTGATCAACGTCCACGTCCGCGAGTGGCTCGGCTATGTGTGGGTGTGCCTGGCCGACACCCCGCCGTCCTTCGAACAGGACGTGATCGGCGCGGTCGTCGAGCGGCTCGGCGACGCCGAGCCGATCGAGAACTACGACGTGGACAACCTCCAGGTCGGCAGGCGGATCACCTACGACGTGCGGGCCAACTGGAAGCTGATCATCGAGAACTTCATGGAGTGCTACCACTGCGCGACGATCCACCCCGAGCTGACGGAGGTGCTGCCGGAGTTCGCCGACGGCTACGCGGCGCAGTACTACGTCGGCCACGGCGCCGAGTTCGGTGCGGAGGTCAAGGGCTTCACCGTCGACGGCGGCGAGGGCCTGGACCGTATCCCGGGGGTCGCGGAGGACCAGGACCGCCGCTACTACGCGATCACGGTCAGGCCGCAGGTGTTCGTCAACCTGGTGCCGGACCACGTGGTCTTCCACCGGATGTACCCCATGGCGCACGACCGCACGGTGGTCGAATGCGACTGGCTGTACCTGCCGCACGTGGTGGAGAGCGGCAAGGACGTGGACCGCTCGGTGGAGCTGTTCCACCGGGTGAACCAGCAGGACTTCGACGCCTGTGAGCGCACCCAGCCGGGGATGAGCTCCCGGGCGTACGCCAAGGGCGGTGTCCTGGTGCCCAGCGAGCACCACATCGGCGCCTTCCACACCTGGCTGCAGGACCGGCTCCACGTGCACCCCGCCCGCTGATCCCCGTCCCCGGCAGCCCGTCCGCCTGCTGCCCCGTCTTCTTGCAGGGGGACGGGCCCTGTTGGCCCCCGGGCACGTGCCGGGGCCGCCATCCACACCGGGGGGTGGCCACGCGCCGGCGTCCGGCCCGGGGGCCGAGCGGCAGGCCGGGCAGCGGCCGTCGGCCGCGGCTGCGTCCGCGCACACCATGGAGGCCACCCTCCAGCGCAGCCTGCCGCCCCGCTACCTGCCCGAGCAGTCGGCCCTGGAGGTGGCCTACCGCCTCCTCCCCGCGCAGGCCGGGGCGAGCGGTGACCGGTTCGACGTCATCCCGCTGCCCGGGACCCGGGTCGCCCTCGTCGTCGTTGATGTCGTCGGCCACCGGCTGCACGCGGCGGTGACCATGGGCCGACTGCGCACGGTGGTGCACAACTTCTGCGCCGCGGATCTGCCTACCGACGAGCTCCTCGGCCCCATGGACGAACTGGTCGCGCGGATCGACGAGACCGGGACCGCCGAGTCGGAGGACGCCGGCATCGCCGGTGCCACCTGTCTGCTCGCCGTCCACGACCCCGTCTCCGGCCGCTGTCGTGCCGCCCGGGCCGGTCCTCCGGGGCCCGCCTCTGAGCTCGGGCAGCCATCTCCTGTCACCCCGCCCTGTGTTGCATGCTGCGCAATTTTCTTCGCCGGCACGGACTGGTGCGTCCCGTGCCCTTGACAGGGGTCCGAAGCACCGGAAAGCATGTTGCGTATAACGAACGAGGTTGTGCCATTAGAGACAGTCAGGTGGGACAACCGTTCGAGACAGTCACCTCCCACGCCGTCGCCCCGCCGCCTGTCACCGCGCGACCGACGGCTCCACATCCCACGGAGAGCCCGCATGAGGAGCATCACCGTCGTCGGCGCGTCACTGGCAGGCCTGAGCACGGTCCGCGCGCTGCGCGCACAGGGCTACGACGGCGAGATCGTCGTCGTCGGGGAGGAGCGGCACGCCCCTTACGACCGGCCGCCGCTGTCCAAGGACTTCCTCAGGGGAGATCTCGACGCCGAGGCGCTCGCGCTCGGCGACGCGGACGAGTACGAGGATCTCGGCGTGCACTGGCTGCTCGGCGAGCGCGTGGTGCGGCTCGACCCCGCCGCCCGGACCGTCGCACTGGCCGGCGGACGGCACGTGCGCACCGAAGGTGTCGTCATCGCGACCGGCGCCACCGCCCGTACCCTCCCCGGGATGGACACACTCGCCGGCGTCCACACCCTGCGCACCCTGGACGACGCTCGGGCGCTGCGCGCCGAACTGCTGAGCGGTCTGCCCCGGGTGGTCGTGATCGGGGCCGGCTTCATCGGTGCCGAGGTGGCCTCCACCGCCCACCGGCTCGGACTGCACGTCACGATCGTCGAGGCGTTCGACGTCCCGCTGGAGCGTCAACTGGGCCGCGAGATGGGGCGGGTGTGCTCCTCGCTGCACCGTGATCACGGCGTGGGCCTGCTGTGCGGCACCGGCGTGGCCGGGCTCGTCGGCGACGGCCGGGTCACCGGAGTGCGCCTGGCCGACGGACGCGTGCTGCCCGCCGACATCGTGGTGGTCGGCGTGGGGGTGCGGCCCGCCACCGACTGGCTCGCCGGCTCCGGCGTCGAGGTGGACGACGGCGTGGTGTGCGACGCCGGCTGCGCCACCACCGTCCCGGGTGTGGTCGCCGTCGGTGACGTCGCCCGCTGCCCCCACCCGTTCACCGGGCGGCACGCCCGGATCGAGCACTGGAGCAACGCCACGGAGCAGGGGACGACGGCCGCCCGCACGCTGCTGACGGGGGTGCCGGCCGCCGCCCCGGCCACCGCGCCGTACTTCTGGTCCGACCAGTACCGGGTGCGCATCCAGCTCGCCGGGCACGTCGCTCCCGGCGCCGAGCCCGAGGTGGTCGACGGCGACCTCGACAGCAGGTGCTTCACCGCCGTCTATCGGCGCGAGGACACCCCGGTCGCGGTGCTCTCCCTGAACCAGCCGAAGCTGTTCAACCGGCTCCGCCGCACCCTCGTCCCCCTCGCCGTGCCCGCCGTCTCATGAGCACCGCGCATCAACTCACCCGGGTGCACCGGAGGCTGGCCATGCGGACCGAGCGCCGGGGCCGGCGCCCCGACGGGTACGCCTCGGCCCACCCCGGCCGGTGACCGACGACCCTCCCGCAGGGGCGTGCTCGGAACGCCCCGTTCCTCCCCCGGAGTTATGGCGTGGCAATCAGCGTCTTCGACCTGTTCTCCATCGGTATCGGCCCGTCCAGCTCGCACACCGTCGGCCCGATGCGCGCGGCCGCGATGTTCGCCGCCCGGCTGAAGAAGGACGGCGTGCTGGCCCAGACCACGGCGGTGCGAGCTGAGCTGTTCGGCTCCCTCGGCGCCACCGGCCACGGCCACGGCACCCCCAAGGCAGTCCTGCTCGGCCTGGAGGGCAACGAACCCCACACGGTCGACGTCACCCAGGCCGACCTGGACGTCGAACGGATCCGCGGCACCGGCCGGATCCGCCTCCTCGACGCCGAGATCGGCGCCGCCCACGAGATCGACTTCGACGACTCCACCCAACTGGTCCTGCACCGCCGGCGCTCGTTGCCGTACCACGCCAACGGCATGACCCTGTTCGCGTACGACGTCGACGGCGTGCCGCTGCTGGAGAAGACGTACTACTCGGTCGGCGGCGGATTCGTGGTCGACGAGGACGCCGTGGGGGCCGACCGGATCAAGGCCGACGACACGGAGTTGCCCCACCCGTTCCGCACCGGTGACGAGCTGCTGCGGCTCGCCCGCGAGACCGGCCTGTCCGTCTCCGCGCTGATGCTGGAGAACGAGCGGGCCAGGCGCAGTGAGGAGGACATCCGCGCGGGTCTGCTCGGAATCTGGCGGGTCATGGAGGGCTGTGTCTCCCGCGGCCTGTCCCGCGAAGGCATCCTGCCCGGTGGCCTGAAGGTCCGCCGGAGGGCCGCGTCGGCGGCCCGGGCACTGCGCAGCGAGGGCGACCCGGCGGACCGCGCGCTGGAGTGGGTGACCCTCTACGCGATGGCGTCCCGGGGCAGCGCCCCGGTCCACCCGCCCGGGCCGTGCGCGTCCGGCGCCCCCCGCCGTGAGCGCGGGCGCCGCGCTACTTCGCCGACGCCCCGTCGCGCTCGTCGCGGATGGGTGCGGCGGCGGCCCGGCACGCTAGGCGCTTCGGCTGGGACGCGGCCGCGGCGGCGACGGCGGAGGTGTACGCGGCTGCACTGCACGACCGCCACCTGCGCGGCTGAACATGGGCGGCGCCCGGTGCCCCGGAGGTTCATGAGCACCGTTCTCCTGCCGGCGGAAGGACGCACTGGCGAACCGTTGCATCACCGGGCGATCCCGTGGGAACAGAGGGACGATGGAGGCGGAGGGAGTGCGCATGCGGGCGAACACATGAGTGGCGTGCAGCGCATCACGACGCGGGAGTGGCGATGAGCAGGGACGGCCTTGCCCGGCAGCGGGCAAAGACGCGGGGCGGCGGCTCCCGGCTGCCGTCGCGCCGTGCGCCGCGCCCCACCGCCGCACGCAAGGCGTCCGCCAGGAAGGGGGACTGGGTGCTGCTGCCCGGCGGCTCGTGGCGGCGCGTCGAGACGATCCGCGTGCGCGGTCTGTTCGGCTGAGCGCAGTGCGCGGTCCGCCGCGTTCGGCCGCGGCGCAGCGCGGCGAGCGTCGTGGCCGGGTCAGCCGCGCGGGACGGCTGCGGAGCAATTGGCCCAGCACGGCCGCCATCGCGCACGTGTCGGTGAGCGCGGAGGAGACCAGCCCACCCGTGGTGTCGGCCGGCGGGGACCGGAAGGCCGGATGCACCAGCAGGCAAGGGAGCAGGCCCAGCAGAACGAGCGTCCCCGCGGTGAAGGCGGACCTGCCGCTCCGTGATCCGGCCGCCGCGTGTGGCCAGGGCGCATGGGATCCTTGGTGTTCGCCGTTGTCCCCGCCCGGACGTACAATACCCCTTGGGGTATATCTCTGAGGAGTGATCGTGGAACTGGAGCTTGAGGGCACATCCCTGCGGGCCGTGTTGAACCGACTGCGGCGCGCGCAGGGCCAGATCTCCGGTGTGATCCGGATGATCGAGGAGGGGCGGGACTGCGAGGAGGTCGTCACGCAGCTGGCCGCAGCCTCGCGCGCCCTCGACCGGGCCGGGTTCGCGATCATCGCCACCGGCTTGCAGCAGTGTGTGCTCGACATTGAATCGGGCCGCAAGAACGGTGAGGATCCGCAGGCGATGCGCGCCCGTCTGGAGAAGCTCTTCCTCTCGCTGGCATAGGCGGCGCCGGCGCCGCAAGGGGTGGTGGCACGGTCGGCCGGACCACCGTGTCGACCAGCAGGAAGCCGGCCACCGCCGGCAGGACCCGGCGCACAGAACGAAGGCGGGCCCGACCCCCCGGGGCCGTCCGCGCGCAAGCCGCGTGCGAACCGCCGGGGGCCGGGCCCGCCACCTCACCCGAGGGCTGGGGCTCCGCCCGATCCAGGATCAGGAGCCGTCCTCGCCGCGCGACGCCGTCTTCGAGTACGCGTCGTGCCAGGCCGCCTTCGCTCCGGAGTCACCGATCCGGTACACGTCCACCACGGCACCCACGGCCACGGCCAGCGAGAGCACACCCACGACGATCCGCACCGGCAGCGCGGTCCAGCGCAGGCCGCCGCCCTGGCCGGACTCCGCCTGCGCACGGCGGCCCGCCCACCACACGACGGCCGCCAGCACGAACAGGCCCAGGGCCCACGGCAGCAGCCCGTCTCCCAGCTCGGTGTGCCTGCGCACCAGGGCGTCGTCGTCCACGTGCCGTTCGAGCCATTCGCCGGCATGTGTGGTCAGCGGCACGCTCGCCAGGGCTATGAAGGCCAGCAGCGGCAGCAGCACGCCCAGCCGGCGGGCGGCCCGCGGCCACAGAGCCGCCGCCACCAGGGCCAACGCGGTGAGGGGTATCAGTACGACGACCACGTGAACCAGCAGGACATGGGCGGGCAGACCGTTGATCAAAGTCATACGAATGCTCCTGAGGGGGGTTGAGGCGTGCCAGCCTGCCACAACAAATTCTCAGTAACCTCTGAGTCCGCTGAGACCCGAGGGGAAGCAGTCGGCGCCTCCCGGGCCAGGTCAGCCGGTCCGGGGCGGGGGGCGGATCGGTCCGCGGGCCCCGGTCACCGGTGCGGATCGTCGGCGGGCAGCCAGGCGGCCGGGCCATGGACGCCGAGGTCTTCGACGCCGGCGCGGGGGGCGTCGACGCCGCCGAGGACCGCGGCACGATCCTCGGCGGCGCACCGGACCACCGACCAGGTCCAGTGGATCTCCGGTGCCACGACCGGACGTCGTACCGGACCGTGCGAGAGCCGGGGGGCCTGGCCGGCGTCCGCACCGGCGGCGGACTGTCTCTCCTGGGAGCGCCGGTGGGCAACGCGATCCCGGCGCAGGTGCGTTGCGCCGCCGTCCTGTGCGCCTCCGGGTCGCTACGCGCCCAGACTCGCGCCGACGAGACGGAACGCGGCCGCGGGATCCGCGGCACGGGTGACCGCCCGGCCCACGACGATGTGCGAGGCACCGGTCGCCAGGGCGGCACCCGGTGTTCCGGGGCGGGCATGATCGGCCGGGGCCTCACCGGGCGGGGCGACCCCCGGGGTGACGATCAGGGCATCGGGACCCAGGACGCTCCGCAGGGCCGCGACCTCCCGAGGCGACGCGATCACTCCGTGACAGCCGGCCTCGCCCGCCAGCCGGGCCAGCCTCAGCACCTGCCCCTCGACGGAGCCGCGGACGCCGATGTCGGCCAGGTCCCCGTCGGTCATGCTGGTGACCACGGTCAGGGCGAGGACACGCAAGCCGGGGAAGGCACGGGCGGCATCGACGGCGGCGGTCATGATGCCCGCTCCGCCCATGCCGTGCACGGTCACCATGGAGACGCCCAGAGCCCCCGCGGCGCGCACCGCACCGGCGACCGAGTGCGGGATCTCGAAGAGTTTGAGGTCCAGGAAGACCTTCTTGCCCTGCGCTGTGAGGCGTTCGACGAAGTCGGGTCCGGCCACGGTGAGAAGTTCCAGGCCGACCTTGTAGAAGCCGCACTCCTCGCCCAGCCGGCCGACGACGTCCTCGGCGGTGGCACGGTTGTCGCAGTCCAGGGCGACGATGATCCGGTTGTCTTGATCCACGCCGCCATTGTGCCCTCCTGTTGCACGACGGCCCGTCAGAGAAGGCCGGCCCTCTGGGCGAGGCGCGGCGCGCCGGAGTGGCTGACGGTCCTGGTGGCCGAGCGCATGCCCTCGGCGCGGACCCGGGCCCCCCGCACCGGGCCCTCGGCCGACGTGGACGTCCCCGTCCTGTGCGACGCGCTGACCTCCGGTGGCCGACGCCGGTGCGCTGGGCTCACGCCGCACCCAGGACCGCCGTCCCGCGGAACTGGTCGAGGCGGGCCAGGACGAGGAAGGGCTCGGGCGGATCCACGGGCCCGTCGGCCTCGGCCTGGGCGCTCGCACCCCGACCGAGACCGCGTGACGGGGCCGCCGGACGTTCGTCGGCCGGTGTGCCTCAGCTGCGCAGGAGCCGCAGGTCCGTCGCGTCCGCCATGGCCTCCATTCCCTCGTCGTTGGGATGGATGTGGTCGCCCGAGTCGTACGCCGGGTCGAGGGCGGCCGGGTTGTCGGGGTCACGCATGGTCCGGTCGAAGTCGACGACGCCGTCGAAGGCACCGCTGGTGCGGATCCACCGGTTGACGCTCTGGCGGATCGCCTCGGCGGACGGTGTGTAGTAGCCGTTGCCCTGGTCGGGCATCAGCGTCGCGCCGATGATGCCGACGTGGGCGGCGTGCGCCTCGTCGATCAGGGTGCGGTAGCCGTCGATGAGGTCCTGGGCGGTCAGCGGCCGGCCGTCCGGACCGGCGTCGTTGCCGATGTCGTTGATGCCCTCGAAGAGGATCACGTCCTTCACACCCGGCTGGGCGAGTGCGTCGTGCCCGAAGCGCTTGAGGGCGCTGACACCCTGCCAGAGGTTGGGGACGTCGGTGAGGACGCGGTTGCCGCCGATGCCCGCGTCGACGACGCCGAACCGCTGCGGGCCGGGTCCGGCGCCCAGCCGGCGTGCGAGGAAGTCGGGCCACCGGGTGTAGGTGCCGGTGGAGGAGTGGTAGCCGTCGGTGATGGAGTCGCCGAACGCGACCACGGTGCCCTTCGCGGTCGGGGACACCACGTCGAGGCCGGCCAGGTAGTACCAGGATGTCGTGGTGGAGTCGAACGCGGCCGCGCTGTCGTCCCCCGTGCGGTTGCCGGAGGCGATGTACGTGGTGTCGAAGGCGTCGGAGTGCCAGGTCGACACGCCGGTCGGGCCGGGCACGTAGACGCTGACGAGCAGGTTCTCCCCGGCGGCGACGGAGATCGGGACGACGTCGCTGACCGCCTCTTCGCCGGCGGGGATCGTGAGGTGCACCGATCCGCCGAAGGTGACGTTCCGTGTGGTGCCCCGCGTGGCCTCCCCGCCGCTCGCCTGGACGGCCACGTCCACCGCGCCGACCTCGAGCGGTCCGCTGCTGTACCGGTTGGACAGGGTGATGCGGGCGCCCGTACCCGCGACGCTGCTGTGCACCACCATCCGGATGGTCCGATCGTCGAAGGAGGGGCCGCCGGTCGTCATGCTGGGCGACCAGGCGCTGACCCGGGTGCCTTTGCCCGGCGACGAGGACGTGGCGGCGCCGGCCGCGGTCGCGGTGCTGGGCGGCACCACCGTCAGGGCCGCTCCGGCCAGCGCGCCGAACACCGACAGCAGTGTTCTGCGGCGCCGTCGGCGCGCCGCGGTCGTGCTTCCGTTCTCCGGGTACATCGTCGAACTCTCCACTCTTCTCGTGGTGCGCGGCAGACCGGGCTGAGATACCGGGGCGGAGGGCCCCCGGTGCCGCCCGACGAAGTCATGCCCCGTGGCGCGGACGTCGGGGCGACGGGAACCGGTCTCAGCCGAAGCTGCCCAGCGTGACGGACTCACCTGGCCGGAGACTGACCTTGCGCGAGGTGCCGTTCGCGAAGACGGTCGTGTCACGGCCGCCGACGCTCCTCAGCGTCACCTGGGTGACCCTGCCGTTCTTCCATCTGAGGTCGGCGACGAAGCCGCCGCGGACTCCGACGCCGGACACCGAGCCGGAGGCCGCCCAGGCGGCGGGCAGCGCGGGCAGCAACTCGACGTGTCCCGGCCGCGAGTACACCAGCATCTCGATCATCGCGGAGGGCGTGCCGAAGTTCGCGTCGATCTGGAAGATGCCCCGGCCCTGCCCCATGTCCATGATGTCGAACAGGTTCGGTGCGGTGCCGTTGCCGCCACCGACCGACGGCTTCAGGTTGGTGACGACGAGCTGGTACGCCTTCTCCGCGTTCTTCAGGCGCGACCAGCACAGGCTGCGCCAGGCGTTGGACCAGCCGTAGCTGTTCATGCCGCGGGCGGTGAGCAGGGCCGTCGCGCCGGCGAGGATGTCCTTCGGAGTGGAGTCGTCCGGGCGGATCCGGTCTCCGGGGAACAGGCCGATGAGCGGGGAGAGATGCCGGTGTGTGGTATCGCCGAGGTTGTCGGGCGACATCCACTCCTCCAGCCAGCCGGTCCTGGGGCTGACCACCGGCAGGTAGAGACGCTCCCGCAGGCCGTCGACGGTCGCGCTGTAGGAGATGTCCCGGCCCAGTACCCGGGTCGCGGTGTGGTAGTTGCCGAAGAGGTTCCAGACCAGTTCCTGGGCGTAGGTGATGCCCTTGGCGTCCAGCGGTCCCTGCTCGGGTGACCAGTCGCTGTCGGCGATGAGGACCTCGCGCGACGCTCCGGACGCGTCGGTGACGGTGGTGGTGAGGAGGCGGGCCTCCCAGAACTCCACGGCACCCTTGAGGAGGGGGTACACCTTCTCGAGGTAGGCGTGGTCCTGGGTGTATTCGTAGTGTTCGAAGAGGCTCTGGCAGATCCAGGCGTTGCCGGCCGGATGCCACCACCAGCCGCCCCCGCCGTAGGGGTTGGTGGAGATCGCGAGGGTCCAGCCGGCGATCTTCCCGCTGGAGTTGCGGTACCTGTTGGCCGGCGAGTTGAACAGCCGCTGGGTGACGTGCGTCCAGCACGGCAGCTGGGCCAGACAGTAGTCGGCGAAGGCGTCGAAGCAGCCGGACAGGCCGGCGCGGTCGGCGGTCCAGTAGTTCATCTGGACGTTGATGTCGGTGTGGTAGTCGCCCATCCAGTCCGGGGCGATGCCGTCCAGCCAGGGCCCCTGAAGCCCCATGGGGAGGCTGCCGCGCGATCCGGAGATCATCAGGTAGCGGCCGAACTGCAGGTAGGCCGCCTCGAGTTCGGGATCGGGTACGTCGTCCCGGTAGCGGGCCTGCACTCGTTGCCAGGTGTCCAGCGCGCGCTGCGCGGCGGACGACGTGCCGAGGTCGATGTCCAACTGCTCGAAGAGCGGCCGGAAGTCGGCGACATGGGTGTGCAGCAGGGTGGTCGCGCAGTGGCCGGCCGCGTCCAGGACTTTGGTGCGGGCCAGGCGCTCCGGGTCGACGGACGGGTCGCGGAATCCGGCGGCCGCGTCGGGCGCGTAGTCGGTGCCGCCGCTGACCACGACGGTGAGGTCCTTGCAGCCCTTGAAGGAGACCGACGTACCGTCGACGCAGACCTGGCCGTCGCTGCTGCGGGCCGTGACGGCGGCGCCGTACTTCAGCCCGTTGGCGAAGGACGCGCCGAACGAGGCGTGGCGCCCGGCGCGGTCGGCGCTGACGGTCTCGCCGTGGGCGCCGGCGAGGGAGACCGTACCGGTGTAGGTGCCGCCGCCCTGCTGGGAGAAGTACAGGACGATGACGTCGTCCGGGCGGCTGGCGAAGATCTGCCGCCGGTAGGTGACGCCGGACAGCTCGTACGAGGCGCTGACGAGCCCCTGGGCCAGGTCCAGCGAGCGGCGGTAGCCGTCGACCGCGCCCAGGTCGTGGCCGGGGACGTCCACGGTGAGCTCGGCCAGCAGGGTCAGGGAGCCGAAGTCGTCGCGACCGTAGGGGAATTGGCCGTCGCTCTGCAGCGTGTCGTTGAGGCCGCCGGTCCACAGGGTCGAGTCGGTGATCCTGAGCAGTTCGGTGGCGGGGTCATTGCTCACGAGCGCTCCGAGGCGCCCGTTCCCCACCGGCAGGCCCTGCTGGATCATCGAGGTGGGGGAGGCGGGGGCCTGCCACCACAGCTGGTTCTTCGCGGCTGCGGCCGCGGACAGCAGTGGCGAGGCGGTGGGGCGGACGGGGGCCGCGGATGCGGTGAAAGCGGGCAGACCGCCGAGGGCGGCGGCCGCGCCGCCAGTGGCGGCGAGAGTCAGAAAGCCCCTGCGGCTCGGGTGGGTGTCGCGCGATCCGGTGTGCTCGGTGTCCACGGGTGCACTCCATGTCGGGGGAAAGGCGCGTGCGGGGAGACGACGGACACGGGGACCGTCGGGCGTCGGGTGGGGCCAGTACGGTGGGGATGCCGGGGGCTGAGGCCGGCAGGACACGCGTGGGCGACCTCGGGTGCACGCGGGCCCGGTGCGTGTGTCGCCGGCGGGCCCGCGTGCGTGGGGTCAGGCGGACTTGGGTACGTCGATCCGGTCGATGTCGGGGGAGTAGTCCCAGCCGCTGTCGAACGTGACGGTGTTGGTGCCCGCCTTCAGCGCCAGCTGGACGCTGACGGTGTCCACGGTGCTCCAGTCGCCGGTGGAGGGGAACCGCAGACTGGTGCCGTTGCCGCTGTTGGAGTAGACGGTGACCGAGCGGGGATCGCCGCTGACATAGCCGACGTCGACGGTGTAGATGCCGTCCTTCTTCACGGTGATGTCGTTGAACTGCAGCTTGCTGTCGAGGTAGAGGTTGCCGACCTTCTTGCCGCCGGAGCACGCGTCGCATCCGGCGACGGAGGCGTTGCCGGTCAGGGTGTTGTCGGCGGACTCGGCCTCGTAGCGCGTGGTCGCCAGGGGCGTGCCGCCGGGTTTGACGGTGAACAGCCGGGAGCCGTGTGCGGGCAGCGTCGCGGTGATCCTGTTCCGGTGCGTCCCCAGATCCTGGTGGTTCCACAGGTCGCGCACGGAGGCGGCCCCGGTGAAGCCGAAGGACGCCCAGTCGGCGGTGACGGAGGCCGAGGAGGTACCGAGGTTGAACAGGGCGACGGTGTAGGTGCCGTCGGCGTTCCTGGTTCCCCAGACCTGCTGGTCGCCGAGCGGGGTGACGGGACGGGCGACGGGCGAGTCGTTCTGGTCGACCGCGATGACCTCCCGGTTGGTCAGCAGCGAGAGGCCGTAATCGTCCAGCTCGGTGAGGTCGTCACCGGTGAACAGGGGCGACTTGCTGATGGCCCACAGCGTCATGTAGCTCTGGCGCTCGGCGTTGGTGAGGCCGTCCATGGCGCCGTTGCCGACGTCGAGCGCGTCGAGGTCGTTCCAGCCGCCGGGACCCGCCTCGTGGCTCCAGGCGGGCGCGTCGTTCCAGCGGTCGTCGACCGAGTTCTGCCAGGTGACCAGGGTGTTGCAGTAGCACTCGACATCGGTGTCGATGCGCCAGCCGTTGGAGTACTTCTTCCAGTCGGCGGCGTGTCCGATGTCGAGCGACCAGGACAGCTCGAGGTGGATGGGGCGGCCGGTCGCGGCGATGGCCCGGTGCCAGGCGGCGACGTCCGCGACGTTGTTGTAGTTGTCGCCCGACTTGAACGAACCGGGGCCCACACCGTCCAGTTTGAGGAAGTCGTAGCCCCAGTCTGCGAGCATCCGCGCCTGCGAGTCGATGTACTTCTGCGCGCACGGGTTGTCGAAGTCCAGCTTGTAGGCGCTGTCCCAGCCGTTGGTGGTGCGCAGATCCGGGTAGACGACGTCCGCCGTGGTGCAGCCGGGTGCGTTCCAGATGGGTGTCCTGCCGTCGCCGTACGCGCCCTTCTCCAGGCCTACGGGCAGATAGATGCCGGCCTTCAGGCCCTGGGAGTGGATGTGGTCGGCGACGGACTTCATGCCGTGCGGGAACCGCACCGGGTCGGGTGTCTGCCGGCCGTACCGGTCGAACTCGGACGTCCAGCTCTTGTCCATCCACCAGCCGGCGTCGATGTTGACGTAGTCGTAGCCGTACTTCTTCAGCGTGGTGGCGAGGGCGTCCGCCTGTTTCAGGACGTTCGCCTCGGTGAGGTAGCTGTAGTTGCCGTCAGGGTTCAGGCCCGGGTACCGGGAGGACTGCATGCTCCAGCTCGACCAGCCCATGTACGGCCTGGCGGCTGGGCCGGATCCGGCATCGTCGGCGGAGGTGGCCAGAGCCGGGGCGGCGGTGCGGCCCGGGGAGCCGGACGCGGCGGCCGGGACCGCCGAGGCGAGTCCGGCGGTGACGGCGAGGACGAGCAGCGCTCCGACGGTACGTCGGGGGGAGGCCCGGGAGGGTTCTGAACGGGGACCGCATGGGTCGCCTCCTGTGAGGGGGTGCGGGGTCGTGCGGTGGTACCCGGTGGGGACGGGCGTTCTTCCGTGCAGGTGGACGCGTGGTGAAGCCTCCGGCAGACGGACGTGGCGCCGGCCGCCTGTGTGTCGGACGGGCGGATCAGCTCTTTCGCGAGCCGATGAGGGGACGGGGCGGCGGCCCGGCGCCGGGCGGTCCCGGGAACGCCCTTCGGGGTGCGGGCGGTTCGGCGGCCCGCGCGCGGCGGCTCTTCCGCGTCATCGCTGCTCCTCCTGCATGCCCGATGCCATGAACGACTGGATGGCGGTGGCCGCGGCCCCGCGGGCCCATTCCTCGAAGGGCAGGGGACGTGTCACCACGTCGCAGTGTGCGGCGGTGTCGAAGGCGGACGCGGCGAACGCCTCCCGGATGCCGTCGGCGACCAGGTCGTAGGCGGCCAGGCCCTCGCCGGAGATGACCACCCGCTCGGGTCCGAGGATGTTGACCAGGAATCCGATGGCCTTGCCGACGGCCTCACCGGCTCGTGCGTAGATCCCTCTGACGGCGGGGTCCTCGCCGCGTGCCAGGTCCAGTGCCTCGGCCGCGTCGGCCACCGGCCTGCCCGTGACCGAGCGTACGGCGCGGAGGATCGCCGGGTCCGCCGCGATGGCCTCCACGCATCCCCGGTTGCCGCAGTGGCAGAGCGGGCCGCGCGGATCGAGCGAGAGATGCCCGATCTCACCGGCCACACCGTGGGCCCCCGACACGACCTGCCCGTGCACCACCAGGCCGCAGCCGATGCCGGCGCCCACGGTCACCAGGGCGAAGTCGCTGAGGCCGACGCCGGCGCCGAACCAGTGCTCGGCGACCGTGAGGGCCCGCACGTCGTTGTCGACCGTGACCGGCAGCCCGGTCGCGGTGGCGGCGATCTCGGCGAGTGGTACGTCCCGCCACTCCAGGAACGGCGAATAGCGCACCACACCCTCCGCCCGGTCCACATCGCCGGAGATCGCGATGCCCAGCCCGCGTACCCGCACGCCGAATCCGTCGGCCTCCGTGAGCAACTCCTGTACCAGCCCGGTGAGGACGGGGAGCACCGCCTCCGGCTCGCGGCCCGTGAGCCGTACGTGCCGGGAGAGCCGGATACGGCAGCACAGGTCGGCCAGTACGGCGATGATCTCGTCGCCCGTCACCTTGATCCCGATGAACAACGCCGTGCCCGCGTCCACCCACACCAGACTGGCCGGTCGCCCGACCGCGGGCCGCGCGCCCTCGTCCACGCCCTCGACCAGATAGCCGAGCTCCATCAGCGGACGGACCGCCTTGGTGACGGCGGCCGGAGAGAGCTTGGTGCGCCGTCCCACCTCGGCTCTGGTGAGCGGACCGTGGGAGAGCAGCGTGGTGAATACCAGGGAGGCCGCCGGCGTCATGGCCGGGGCCGCCTCGTGGGAGGGGGCCGAGCGCATGGCCGGAAACTTAGAGAGGTTCTTTTTTGGTGTCAATGAATAAAGCAGGATCTTTCCAAAGTTGACAGAAGGCAGTCAGAATCCTTGAAAAGCAAGGATGAATCAATGAATCATCGTCATAGCGAAGGAGGTGATGGTACTCAGTGTCCGCGCCGGGGCCGGTCGTCGACGGGTGCCCTCACTCGTCGGCCGGGGTGCCGGACGGCTGGGGCAGGAGGGACTGCAGGGCCAGCCGGGTCAGGTCCGCCTCGACGGTGTCGCGGTCCGGCACGACGGCGGCGCGGAAGGAGCGCCCGGCCAGGAGTGAGACGAGCCACCAGGCGGCGGAATGCGGCTCGACGTCGTCGCGCACGTCGCCGGCGGCCTGGCCGCGGCGGAGCAGGTCGGTGAGCGTGTCGGCGAGATGCCGGTGGACCTGGCGGAGCGCCTCGCCGAGGTCCGGGTCGTGAGCCAGGGCGGTGGCGTCGGCGAAGAGGAACCCGTGGGAGCCGGGCCGGTGGAAGTGCTCCATGTGGGCGGGGTCCAGGAACCCGGCCAGCACCTCGGGGACCGGACGGCCCGCGTCGGCCGCACGGTGCAGGAGTGCGGAGACCGCGTCGGTGGCATGGTCCAGGACCGCCCGGTACAGCGCGGACTTGGAGCCGAAGTTCTGGAAGACGACGGGCTCGGTGACGCCGACCCGTCGGGCGATGTCGGACACCTTGCCGCGCTGGTAGCCGGTCTCGGAGAAGACCTCGGTGGCAGCGGCGAGGATCGAGGCGCGGCGCTCCGCGGCGCTCAGGCGGGTGCGCGGACGGGGTCGGGGCTCGGTCACATCGATCATCGTATTCCCTCTTGCCGTTTTTCTTAGTCGGAACTAAGTTGGACGCGCACTTAGTCGTGACTAAGTTATGGAGGAGAGCCATGCCCCTCGGACACCTCATGCACGGCACACCACACGCGGACACGCCCGGCGTGACCATCGGGACCCCGCGGGCGTACGAACTCTTCGGCGCCGTATGCTTCGCCGGCCGCCGTGGCCGTGCCTTCTCCCGCCTCGCGCAGCTGAGCGGCGCCGCACCGGGCGACCGCGTCCTGGACGTGGGCTGCGGTACCGGCTTCCTGACCCGGTACATGGCCGCCCGCGTCGGTCCGGACGGCGCGGTGACCGGCGTGGACCCCTCACCGCCGGTCCTGGAGTACGCCCGCGGCAGGAGTCGGCGCCCGGACAGCGCGCGCTGCGACTACCAGGAGGGCGTCGCCGAAGCACTCGAGTTCCCGGACGCCGCCTTCGACACGGTCGTGACCAGCCTGATGCTGCACCACCTGCCGCAGGAGCTGCGGCCCACGGCCCTGCGGGAGATGCACCGCGTCCTGCGGCCCGGCGGGCGGTTGCTGGTCGCGGAGTTCCGTCCGCCGAAGAGCGGGATCGGTCGGCGTCTGGTGCACGGCGGGGCCGGTCCCGCCATGGCGCACCACCGGGTCGATCTGCTGGGCCCCCTGGTCACGGACGCCGGCTTCGAGCTGGTCGGGCACGGCGATGTGCGGCCATGGCTGTCGTACGTACAGGCGAAGCGGACGCGGTAGCGGCGGCCGGGCCGTTCGCCCCTCGCCGAAGGGGAGGTCTTCGGTGGGGAACGTCCTGCGCGGCATGCCGCCGGTTGGCTCAGCAGGGCGCGCCGCCCGGCACTTGCTGCTCCGCCCAGATGGTCTTGCCCGTGGCGGTGTAGCGCGTGCCCCAGCGCTGGGCGAGCTGTGCGACGAGGAAGAGGCCCCGCCCGCCTTCGTCGGTGGTGCGGGCGCGGCGCAGACGAGGTGAGGTGTTGCTGGCGTCCGACACCTCGCAGATCAGCGTCCGTTCGTGGATCAGGCGCAGGCCGATCGGTCCGCACGCGTGCGTGATGGCGTTCGTGATCAGCTCGCTGACGATCAGCTCGGTGGTGAAGGCGAGGTCCTCAAGTCCCCACGCGGCCAGTTGTCGGGCGGTGCTGTCACGTGCCTCGTGCACCGCCCATGGATCGGACGGCACCGCCCAGGAGGCCACTTGGTCGGGTGAGAGCGCGCGCGTCCGGGCGATGAGGAAGGCCACGTCGTCGTGCGGACGGTCCGGCAGGAGGATGCGGACCATCGTGTCGCAGATCTCCTCCAGCGGCCGGTCGGGGTGGGCCAGGGCGAAGCAGAGCCGTTCGAAGCCGACGTCGACATCGCGGTCCGAGGCCTCGATCAGACCGTCGGTGTAGAGGGCGACGACACTGCCCTCCTCCAGTTCCATCTCGGCCGACTCGAAGGGCAGTCCACCCAGTCCCAGCGGGGGACCGGCGGGGATGTCGGGCAGTTCGACCGGCTCGCTGAGGTGGGCGATGGCGGGAGTGGGGTGTCCGGCACGCGCCACATCGAGTCTCCGTGAGATCGGGTCGTAGACCGCGTAGACGCAGGTCGCGCCGATCACCATCGGCCCGTGCTCGGCCGCTTCCGCCTCGTCGGCCAGACGCAGGACGAGGTCGTCGACGCGGGCGAGAAGCTCGTCGGGCGGCAGGTCCATGTCGGCCAGTGTCTGTACGGCCGCGCGCAGCCGGCCCATGCTGGCCGCGGCGTGGATGCCGTGGCCGACCACGTCCCCGACGACCAGGGCTATGCGGGCGCCGGACAGCGGGATGACGTCGAACCAGTCGCCGCCCACACCGGCCTCGGGGTCGGCCGGCAGATAGCGGTAGGCGACCTCGACGGCGCAGTGGCCTGGCAGATCGGGGGGCAGGAGACTGGTCTGGAGGGCGAGGGCGGCGTTGTGCTCGCGGACGAACCGCCGGGCGTTGTCCACGCACACCGCCGCGCGCGCCACCAGCTCCTCCACCAGCAGCAGATCGTCCTCGTCGAAGGGGCCGGGGTTCTCCCAGCGCAGCAGCGTGACCACCCCCATCGTCACACCCCGGGCCCGGAGCGGCACCACCAGGTGACTGTGCACGCCAAGACCGATGATCTTGGACACGCGCTGCGGGTCGTCGGCCAGCCACCACGTCGTCGGGTCCAGCACCGGATCGAGGATCGGCCGGCCGGTGGTGAGGCACCGTCGCTGCGGGGACTTGGCCGGATACTCGGAGGGCCCCCCGATGGGAACGATCGCTTCCGGCAGCTCCTCGTGGATCGACATGTGCGCGGCCCGCTGGAGAGGGCCGCCGGTGACGGGTCCCGGGGTGAGGTCCCGGGCCGCGAGGACGCCCTGGAAGAGGTCGATGGCCGCGAAGTCGGCGAGCTGCGGCACCAGCACCTCGGTGAGTTCCTGCACCGTGCGGTCGAGGTCCAGGGTCGTGCCGATGCGCTGCGCGGCCTCGTTGACGAGGGCGAGCCGCTGGCGTGCCCGGTCCTGGGCGGTGAAGTCCACGGCGGTGTGGCACACGCCGAGCGTCTTGCCGTCGAGGTCCTTCAGCGGGAAGGAGGAGCGGAGCCTGAGGTGGCTCTGCGCGTTGCGCCGGGATCTGCCGTGCGGGGGCGGCACGTGCTCCACGGTCGGCGTGTCCCGCCCCGAGATCAGCGCCTGGCGTGCCTGCCAGTCCACGGCCGAGGGCACTTGTTCCGGACCCGAGGACCCCGCCGTATGTGGGACTGCGAGGTCGGCGGGCAGCCCCTCCATGGCGGCCAGCACCTGGTTCACCCACTGGAAGCGCAGCTCACCGTCGAGAACGGCGATGCCGATCGGCGACTCCTCCAGCAGGCCGCGCTTCACCGCCTGGTCGAGTGCCCACCGGCGTGCGTCGGAGGCGTCGCATGCCACGGCGAGCCAGCCGGAGCCGTGCTCGGCGCTCAGCGGACACACCCGCAGGGCCAGTTCGACGGGGTGGCCCCCGCGGTGACGTGCGGTGATCAGCCCCTCCCAGCCCTCTCCGAGCCGCTGGGCCGCGGCGAGTACGGAGGCGGGTGAGCGCTCGCCGGTGAGCAGGGACGCAGCCGGCTGCCCCAGCACTCCGGACGCCGGATACCCGAGGAGTTCTTCCGCCTTCCGGCTCCAGTAGCGGATCAGGCCGTGTACGTCCACGAGGGCGACGGCGGCAGCCGTGATGCCGAACGGATCGCCCCCGCGGTTGCCGGCCAGGTCCCTGAGATCCATCGCGTCGACCGTGTCCGCAGGCGGGATTCCTGCCACCACAGTCTCACATGGACCAGGGCGTGTCTTCGAGCAGAACGCCCGGTCCGGTGCGCAGACCGCGGGGCGTCCGTGGCTGCGCGTTGTCCCGGCACGGGGGCGTCACGAGTCCGGCCGGCCGAGCGGACGTCACTGTCGCGGGCGCTCGAAGGTGAGCAGCAGTCCCTCGACGGCTCCGGGTCCTATACGGCCCTTGACGTCGGCGGAGGTGATGGCCTTCAGGCCCCAGCCGTCCTCCGCGTGCTTGTTGAGGACCTTCTCCAGCTTGTCGCTGTCCAGGGCGTCGCCGATCAGCGACTCCCGGAAGGTGACGACCTTGTACTCGTACGCGTAGCCGCTGCTCATGGTGCGGAGTCCTCCTGACTGCCGGGCCGGGTGGTGGCCCGAGGGCCGGGGCAAGTCAATCATCATCGGAGCCCGTGGCAGAAGGACGTACCGTGGTCGGCGACAGAGCCGGAAGGCCCGTGGCGGACCCCTGGGTGGCGTGGATGTGCTGGAGTGCGACGGCCGATCTCGTGGCGGGCAGCGCGATCGCGGCGGTCGGGACGGCATGCGTGGCGCTGGTGCGCAGCGTCCGTGAACTGCCGCTGGCGGCATTGCCGTTGCTGCTGGGTGCCCACCAGATCGTGGAGTCGGTGGTCTGGCGCTCGGGCGGAGGCAGCGGCCCCGCGACCCTCGCCTGGGCCGTCATCGCGCTGCCGGTGGCGGCGGCCTGGGTCCCGACGGGCGTGATGTGTGTGGCCCCGCCGCACGCCCGGCCGCGGCTGGTACTCCCGCTCGCCGCGGGGGCGGTGACGGCCGTACTGCTGGCCCACGGCCTCGCCGGCGACCCGGTGACGGCCGAGATCCGCGGGCACACCGTCGGATACGCCCTGCACGTCACGCCCGTCGTGCCGCTCGTCGTCGGCTATCTGCTGGCCACGGTGGGCTCCTTGCTGCTGTCCGGCGACCGGCGGCTGTTCGTGCTGGGCATCCTGGTCTCCGCGGGCGCTGCGGTGTGCTGGACGCTGTGGCGACTGGAGTTCGTGTCGACCTGGTGTGCGCTCGCGGCGCTGTGTTCGGTGGTGCTGTTCTGGTGGGTGCGCGGACGCCGGATGTCCGCCGGGGGGCCGTCCGGTCGGTGGTGGGCACGGCGCGCCATGTCCGACGGGCGCCTGAAGGGCGCTGGTTGAGATTCGCAGGGCCCGGACAGGGGCCGTCGGGGCTTGCCGGCCTCCTGCATGACGGACAGGTCCTGTGCGGGAGCGGGCAGTCATGGGCCGCATCGGTGCTGTGCGGGGGAACCGAGGCAGGAGTCTGGCGCGGGCTCTGGTGCGGGCGGCCGGAGCGATCGCGCATCCCGGCCTCGCCCAGCTGCCGGTAGCGGCTCGCCCAGCGGTCTGCGGTGGTGCGGCCGACCTGGAAGCGTTCCGCGGCTCTCCGCAGGGGCCGCCCGCCGTCCACGACACACCGGGCCAGGCGCACCCTGCCGGGCGTCGCGGACCCGGGCTGATCCGAACGGAACCCCTGGCACCGTTCATCCTGAAGGATCGGATATTCGAACCGAGACTTTCGCGAGCGTCAGTCTCCCGCGGGCGGGGCGGTGCTCTGCCGGACGACCAGGTGGGTGGCCAGCTCGATCCGCGAGGCGGACTTCTTGGCGTCCTTGGGTTGCAGAAGCATACGGGCCGCTTCCTCGGCCATGCGCTGGAGCGGCTGCTGGACGGTGGTCAGCGGCGGGCTCGACCACTGGGCCGGCGGCACGTCGTCGTACCCGACCACCGACAGCTCTCCGGGCACGCTGAGCCCCAGCACCCGTGCCGCCTCAAGGACGCCGAGGGCCTGCAGGTCGCTGCCGGCGAAGACCGCCGTGGGCCGGTCCGGGCGCCTCAACAGGTCGAGCGCGTGCTCGAAGCCGCCCTGGACGTGAAAGTCGCCGAAACGTATCAGCTGAGGGTCCGCGTCGATTCCGGCCATCGCCAGCGCCGAGCGGTAGCCGTCCAGGCGGGCCAGCGAGCACATCAGGTCCTCGGGGCCGGTGATGATCGCGACGCGCCGGTGGCCCCGGTCCGTGAGGTGCCGTGTGGCGGCCAGCCCGCCGGCCCAGTTGGCCGAGCCGACGGAAGGGACGTCGGGGTCGGGGTCACCGGCCGGGTCCACGATGACGAACGGAATGGCCCGGGAGACGAGTCGCCGCTTCACGTCTTCGGGAAGGGTGGAGAAGACCAGGAGCACACCGAGCGGCCGGCGGCGCAGCACGCCCTCGATCCACTCGGGTCCGGGAGCCTGCCGGGTCCCGCTCTCCGTGAGCGCGACGGTCGCGTTGTGCTGTTTGGCGACGTTCTCCACGCCCCGGATGAGCTCCATGGCCCAGACGCTCTCCAGCTCGTGGAAGACGATCTCGATGAGCGGCGTGGGCGGCGCACCCAGGGTGCGCCGCCGGTAGCCGTGGACCTCCAGCAGACGCTCGATCTTGGCTCGGGTCGCAGACGACACATCCGAACGTCCGTTGAGCACCTTCGAAACTGTCGGAAGTGAGACGCCGGCTTCTCTGGCCACGGTCGCCAGCGTGACTCTGCGGGCCACCTGGTCTTCTTCGTGCATGGCCGCAGCATAGGCCATGCGCCACCGATAACGGTTTGGCCGCGTGGGTGCACGACCGTTGACCGATTCTCGTCTGGGCGCCTACTGTCCAGCCGCAGTACTTTCGGCGAGGATGCCGAAATTTTCGGAAGGCGGATGATCAATGCGTGTACGGATGTCCCGGGTGCTCGTCTGTGCCACGGCACTCGCTCTCTCGGCGAGTCTCGCGGCCTGCGGGAACAGCGGCGGGGGAGGTTCCGCGAGCGACGGCAAGATCCATGTGCTCGTCTACGGGGACGCCAGCAACAAGGTGGAGAAGCAGATCGTCGACACCTTCAACAAGACCTCGGACGTCAAGGCCGTCCTCGACACCATCCCCGGCGCCGACTACCAGCAGAAGCTGCAGACGATCATCAGCACTCCGAAGGCGCCCGACATCTTCTTCAACTGGGGTGGCGGCAGCATCCAGCCGTTCGTCAAGGCCGGGCTGCTGATGCCGCTGGACGACTTCGTCAAGAAGGACCCCGACCTGAACGACAAGTTCCTGCCCGCCGTCTTCAACAGCGCCGTCGTCGACGGCCACCCCTACGGCGTCCCCATGCGCGGCACCCAGCCGGTCCTGCTGTTCAACAACAAGAACGTGCTCGACAAGGCGGGCGTCAAGCCGCCCCAGACCTGGGACGAGCTGCTCGCCGTGGTGAAGAAGCTGAAGTCCGCCGGTGTCACACCGATCGCCCTCGGCGGTGGCGACCAGTGGCCGACCCTGATGTGGTTCGAGTACGTCTACGACCGTGTCGCCGGACCGGACCTCTTCCAGAAGGCCCTTGCCGGGGACAAGGAGGCGTGGGCCAGCGCGGACAGCAAGAAGGCGCTCGGCATGCTCAAGCAGCTGGTGGACGCCGGGGCCTTCGGCAAGAACTACGACTCGGTGAAGTACACCAACGGCGCCTCGCCCGCGCTCGTGGCCTCCGGCAAGGCCGGCTTCGAGCTGATGGGTTCCTGGTACTACGCACAGCAGCAGCAGGACGCGAAGGCGTTCGCGGCCAAGGGGCTGGGCTACAGCGCGTTCCCGACCATCCAGGGCGGCAAGGGTGACAACTCGGACGTCGTCGGCAACACCAACAACTTCTACTCGGTGCTGAAGCGGACCAGGCACCCCGAGGCCGTCGCCAGGTTCCTGAAGCTCATGTACTCGGACGAGTTCGTCAAGGCCCAGCTGTCCATCGGCAACCTGCCGACGACGACGAACACCCCGAAGTTCCTCGGCCAGTCGGCGAGCCCTGCGTACTCGCGCTTCCAGTACGACCTCGTCGCCAAGGCCAAGTCCTTCCAGCTGTCCTGGGACCAGGCCTACCCGCCGGCGGCCATGACGCCCATCCACCAGGCCGTCCAGCAGTTCTTCGACGGACAGATCGACGCGGACGGCTTCATCAAGGCCATGCAGGCCCTTCCTGCCAAGTGAAACCCCTCATGAGCACACAGACCACCAGTGCTCCGCCCGCCGCCGCGGCCCCCAAGGGGGCCGGGCGCCGGCCGGAAGACACCCGCGCCGCCCGCGGCACGCGCCCCACCTTCCTGTGGGCGCTGCCCGCGACCGTCTTCTTCACCCTCTTCGCCATCGTCCCGCTCGTCGTGGTGGCGGTGCTGTCCTTCATGAGCTGGAACGGCCTGGGGTCCCCCGAGTTCGTCGGCCTGGACAACTGGAACCGCATCCTCGACGACCCGGTGATGATCAAGAGCATCTGGCTCACCCTCCTGCTCACCACACTGGGCGTGGTCCTGCAGACACCGCTGAGCATCGTGCTCGGTGTGTGGGCCGCCGGCCACCAGCGCAACCGCGCGGTGCTGTCGGCGATCTACTTCGTCCCGCTGCTGCTGTCCTCCACCGCGGTGTCGGTGCTCTGGCGGGCGCTGCTCGACCCGAACTTCGGCATTCCCGCACGGATGACCTGGCTGTTCGGGGACGGCAATCTGTTCGGCAAGCAGGCCACCGCCATCGGGGTGCTGGCCTTCGTCAGCACCTGGCAGTTCACCCCGTTCCACACGCTGATCTATCAGGGCGCCGCCCGCGCCGTGCCGCAGGTGCTCTACCAGGCGGCCGAGATCGACGGTGCGGGACGCTACCGCCAGTTCTTCCACATCACCCTGCCCCAGCTGCGCAACTCGATGATCACCTCGATGATTCTCATGGTCGTCGGCGGGCTCACCACGTTCGAGACGGTGCTCATCCTGACCCAGGGCGGCCCCGGCAGCGACACCACGATCAGCGCCTACTACATGTACCAGAAGGCCTTCCAGGGCTTCGACTTCGGCGCGGGCTCGGCCATCGCGCTCTGCCTGGTCGTCGCGGCCACGATCATCTCGCTGGTCGTCGTCCGCGTCTCCGGCTACGACAAGATGCGCAGTGACATGGAGGGTGTCTCATGAGGCGACGCCCCAACTACCTGGCCGGAGCGGGCTCGATCGTCTGGCTCGTCCTCGTGGGCCTGCCGCTGTACGTGATGCTCGCGGCGACCCTGCGCACCCGGCAGGACTACGCCAAGAACGGACCCCTGTCCTTCCCGCACGACTTCACGTCGCACAACTACACGTCGGCCTTCGACTCGGGCTTCGGCCGGTACTTCCTCAACACCATCATCGTCACCGTCTGCGTCGTCGGTGTGGTGCTGCTGCTCGTGCCGCCGCTGGCCTACGCGATCGTCCGCAGCCGCAGCCGGGTCACCTCGCAGATCTTCCGGCTCTTCCTGCTGGGCCTGGCCATCCCCGCCCAGGCGGTCATCGTCCCGATGTTCTACCTGATCAGCGAAGCGGGCCTGTACGACAACCTCCTGGGCGTCATCCTGCCCACCGCCGCGTTCTGCCTGCCGATGTCGGCCCTGATCCTCAGCGGCGCCATGCGCGACATCTCCCCGGAGCTGTTCGAGGCCATGACGGTGGACGGAGCGACTCCGCGGCGGATGTTCTTCCAGCTGGTCGTCCCGCTCTCGCGCGGCGGCCTGTCCACCATCGTCGTGTTCTCCGCGCTCCAGGCCTGGAACGGCTTCCTGTTCCCCCTCGTCCTGACCCAGTCCGACTCCACCAAGGTGATCACCCTGGGTCTGTACAACTTCCAGACCGAACACGGCATCGACATCCCCGGCCTGCTGGGAGCCGTGATGCTGTCGATGGTGCCCGTCCTGCTCGTCTACCTGTTCGCCCGCAGGGCCCTCGTCCAGGGTCTGATGGGCGTGGGAGGAAAGTGACCGCCAACGTGGCCGTAGAGACCACCCCCGAAGCCCCTCTCTGGAACGACCCCACCCAGGACATCGCCGTCCGAGTGTCCGCACTGATCGACGCGATGACCCTGGACGAGAAGATCGCCCAGCTGTACGGCGTGTGGGTCGGTGCCTCCGCCGAGGGCGGCGAAGTCGCCCCCCACCAGCACGACATGGAGGAGGCCGTCGCCCTCGACGCCCTTCTGCCCGCCGGTCTGGGACAGCTGACCCGCCCGTTCGGCACGGCACCCGTCGACCCCGCGCTCGGCGCGCTGTCCCTTGCGCGCACCCAGAAGCGGATCACCGCGGCGAACCGCTTCGGCATCCCCGCCCTGGCACACGAGGAGTGCCTGGCCGGATTCGCCACCTGGGGCGCCACGGCCTACCCCGTGCCCCTGTCCTGGGGTGCCACCTTCGACCCCGGACTGATCCGCCGGATGGCCGCCGCCATCGGCCGCGACATGTGGTCCGTCGGCGTCCACCAGGGCCTCGCACCCGTCCTCGACGTGGTCCGCGACGCACGCTGGGGACGCGTCGAGGAAGCCATCGGAGAGGACCCGTACCTGGTCGGCACCATCGGCACCGCCTACGTACAGGGCCTGCAGTCCACCGGCGTCGTCGCCACCCTCAAGCACTTCGCCGGCTACTCCGCCTCCCGCGCCGGACGCAACCTCGCGCCCGTCGGCATGGGCCCGCGCGAGCGGGCGGACGTCATCCTGCCGCCCTTCGAGATGGCGCTGCGCGAGGGCGGAGCCGACTCCGTCATGCAGGCCTACACCGACACCGACGGGATGCCCTCGGCGGCCGACGAGGGCCTGCTCACCGGGCTGCTGCGCGACACCTGGGGCTTCGACGGCACGGTCGTCGCGGACTACTTCGGCATCGCCTTCCTCAAGACCCTGCACGGCCTCGCGGGTGACTGGGCCGAGGCCGCGGGCACGGCCCTGCGCGCGGGTGTCGACGTGGAACTGCCCACCGTGAAGGCCTTCGGCGCGCCCCTCGCGGAGGCTGTCGCGGCGGGCCGGGTGCCCGAGGCGCTCATCGACCGTGCGCTGCGCCGGGTGCTCACCCAGAAGGCCCGGCTCGGTCTGCTCGACGCCGACTGGGACCCCGTCCCGGCCGCGCTCGCGGGAGCCGACCCGGACGCCCCGGAGACGCTGCGCGGCACCATCGACCTGGACTCGCCGGCCAACCGAGAACTGGCCCGGACCGTCGCCGAGGAAGCCGTCGTGCTCCTGGCCAACGACGGCACCCTGCCCCTGGACCGGCCGCGCCGCATCGCCCTGGTCGGCCCCAACGCGACCGAGGCCACGGCCGTACTGGGCTGTTACTCCTTCCCCCAGCACGTCGGCGTGCACCACCCGGAGACGCCGGTCGGCGTCGACCTGCCGACGCTGTACGACGCCCTCCGGCGCGAGTTCCCCGACGCGGAGTTCACCGTCGTACGCGGCACCGGTGTCGACGACGGCGATCTCTCCGGCATCGACGAGGCCGTCCGCGCCGCGCGCGGGGCGGACGTCGTCGTCGCGGCCCTGGGAGACCGCGCGGGCCTCTTCGGCCGCGGCACCAGCGGCGAAGGCTGCGACAGCGAATCGCTGACCCTGCCGGGAGCCCAGCAGCAGCTGCTGGACGCTCTGCTCGACAGCGGCACGCCGGTCGTCGCGGTCCTGCTCACCGGGCGGCCCTACGCCCTCGGCCGCGCCGTGGACGAGGCGGCCGCCCTCGTGCAGTCCTTCTTCCCCGGCGCCGAAGGCACCCCTGCGATCGCCGGCGTGCTGAGCGGTCGCACCAACCCGTCCGGGCGGCTCCCCGTCAGTGTGCCGCGCGGCTCCGGTGCCCAGCCCTCCACCTACCTCGGCGCCCGGCTCGCGCAAGCCAGCGATGTCTCCAACATCGACCCCACAGCGGCCTTCGCCTTCGGTCACGGCTTGTCCTACACGTCCTTCGACTGGGGCGAGCTGACGGTCGACCAGGCGGAGACGGGCACCGGTGGCGAGTTCTCCCTCGCCTTCACCGTCCGCAACACCGGGGAACGGCACGGCACCGAGGTCGTGCAGCTCTATCTGCACGACCCCGTGGCCTCCGTCGTCCAGCCCGTGCAGCGCCTCGTCGGCTACACCCGGGTTCCGCTGGCCCCCGGTGAGAGCCGCCGTCTGCGGGTGACCGTGCCGGCCGACCTCGCCTCCTTCACGGGCCGTGACGGACGGCGGGTGGTCGAACCGGGCGAACTGCACCTGCGTCTGGCGGCCTCCAGCGCCGATGCCCGTCTGACGGCGACCGTCACCCTGACCGGCCCGGAACGCCACGTGGACCACACCCGGCGGTTCCACGCGCGCTTCGAGCCGGAGACCGGGCAGCAGTCCGAGCCGGAGACGCGAGCCGCCGGCTGAGCCACCGGTTCTCCTGCCACGAACGGCCGTTTCCTCTGGAAGTCGACAGGGGGGAGCGGCCATTCGTACGTCCGGCGCCCCGGTCGGCGGAACGCGAAAGCCCCCCGGCCAAAGAACGCGGAGGGTTTCCGGCAGCAGACCGAAGGCCCGCAGTCGCGTGCTGTCGGCGCTCAGCGTCGGCGGAGGTGTCCCCGTTCCAGCTGCTCAGAGCCCTGCCCCGCCCTTGCGGGGCGGCGGACGCGGCGAACCCGCGCCCCGTGCGCGGAGCGCGGCGGACGCGTCGATCCGGTCCGTGCGTCCGATCATGACGGACGGCACCGACGACGGCGTTCGCCGACCTTGGGCCGTCGGATCTGCCGTGACGGGCGGCCGCAGCCCCGGCGAACGGATCTGTGGCAGGATCGGCAGGGTGTCCGTCACCGACAAGCTGCAGATCAAGCCCGGCCGGAGCGTCGCGGTCCTGGGCGGGCCCGACGACCTCTACCTGGAGGCCGAGGCCGCTCACGACCCGGCCTCGGCCGACGCGGTCCTCGCCTTCGTCACCACCTCGGGCGATCTTCAAGGCCCGGACGCGCAGGCGGCGCTCGCCGCCGCGCGACGGGATGCCCTCGCCTGGGTGGCCTACCCGAAGGGTGGAGAGCTCGGCACCGATCTGAACCGCGACAGCCTGGTCGCCGCGCTCTCGGAGCGGGGCGTGCGGCCCGTGCGGCAGATCGCCATCGACGACACCTGGTCGGCGCTCCGGTTCCGCCCCGCCCACTGAGCTCCGGTCGTTTTGGGCACCCGCCGCGAGAGGCCGGTGCCGACGCGCTGCCGACGTGACGACGCCGAGCAGCCGCGAGCACGACTCACCCCGTCGCCAGGGCGGTCCGCTCGGTCCCCTCCTCCGTCGGCGCCCCGCTCTCCTCCGCCGCACGCCCCCGCAGCGCCGTCACCGCCAGCAGGGCCGAGAACAGGGCGGCCGAACCGCACACCACGAAGCCGATCGAGTAGCCGTGGCCGAGGGCGTCGAGGGCGTAGGCGCGGGCCGCGCCCGGCGGGGAGACGGCGGGGACGGAGTTGAGGGAGAGGGGGCCGCCTTCCTTCAGCACCTCGTGCGCCGCCGCCCGCGACCCGGCGTTCAGGGACGACGAGGTGGCCAATGAGGACGTCACCCGGGAGGCCGCCTGGCTCAGCGCGACCGCGCCGATGACGGCGGGCCCGAGCGTGAAGCCGAAGTCGCGCAGCAGGTTGGTCGCCGCGCTCGCCATGCCGGCCAGCGGCAGCGGCACGGTGTTGACGGCGGTCGCGGTGATGGACGACACCGTGAAGGCGAAGCCGACGCCGACCAGTCCGAGCGGCAGGATCAGCGAAGTGAGGTTCCGGTCGCCGACGTCGAGCCCGGCGGCCAGGAAGTCGCCTGCGGCGATCAGCGCGAGACCGGTGGTGAGCAGCGCCCGCGCGGGCAGCCGGTGCAGAAGCCGGGAGGTCAGCGGGGTGAGGACCGGGGTGATGCCGTTGAGCAGCAGGAACGCGAAGGCGGTGCGCATCGGGCTCTGGTGCTGGATGGGGCCGAGCCTGATGCTCGCCGCGTAGGCCGTGCCCAGGAAGCTGAACATGCCCACGACCGCGACGACCGACGCGATCGCGAAGGAGCGGTTGCGGAACAGGTCCAGGCGCAGGAGGGGCGAGCGGGCCCGGCTCTCCGCGGCCACGAACAGGCCCACGAACACCGCGGCGATCACGAACGCGACGACCACGGGGCCCGAACCCCAGCCGTCCGTAGGCCCCTGGATGACGGCGTACAACAGGGAGAACAGTCCCACTCCGATGGTGATCTGACCGCCGACGTCGAGTGAACGTCCCTCGGGGGAGCGGGAGTTGGTGGCAAGCCAGAGACTGACCAGGGCGCTGACCGCGGCCAGCACGGCCACCACCACGAACGCCGACCGCCAGGAGCCGTAGGTGCCCGTGATGCCGCCGAGCAGCGGGGCGAGGAATCCGCCCGCGGACAGGCTGGAGGCCCATACGGCGATGGCGCGGGCGCGCTGCGGACCGGTGTGCGTGCCGGCCGCGATCATGGCGAGCGAGGTGGGGAAGAGCGCGGCGGCGCCGAGGCCGGCCAGGGCCTGCCCCACCCACAGCTGATGGATGCCGATGGCGCCTGCGGCGACGGCCTCGCCCGCACACAGCAGCCCCGCGCCGCCGACGAGGAGCTGCTTGCGGCCGAAGAGGTCCCCGAGCACCCCGAAGGAGAGTTCGAGGACGGCGACGGGCAGCAGGAACGCGTCGGAGATCCAGGTGAGTTGGGAGCCGACGGGGTGGAGGTGCTCCTGGAACAGTCCGTTCAGGGTGGCCGGTATGGCAAGTCCGATCTGCGCGAGGCAGACGGCGAGACAGCCGGCGACGAGCGTGCCGAGGGGGAGAGAACCGCGCGGGGCGGCGGATGTGTCGGACATGAGAGTTCCTGGGTCAGGGGTGGATGGGGGGCGCCGGCCGGTCGCGGCCGACCGTCAGGCGTGCGGGGTGGTACGGGACGTATGCCGCCCCGTCCAGGCCCAGGGCGGTGGCGGAACGCTGGAGCGAGGCCGGGGCCGCGGCGTCGTCCCAGTGGCCGGTGGTGACGCGGTGGTCGAGCGCGTGCAGGGCTGCCACGGTCTCGGTGAACGTGCAGTGGCCCTGCCGCTCGACGTGGGCCTGCCGCAGCAGCGCGCCGTCCCCGGCCGTGCGCACCCGGTCGCCGAACCGCCGCTCCTGCTCGGCCGGGACGAGGCCGTCGGCGACCGTGTGCACATCCAGCAGCGGTAGTTCGAGTCCCTGACCGGCGGAGGAGGTGCGCTGCGCGGTACGTACGGCGGCGGGGTCGGCGGTGATCGAGGCGCCCCGGGTGAGGGACGCCAGGTCGGCTCGCAGGTCGAGGCCGGCCGCCCGGTACAGCGCGCGAACCTGCGGGGCGTGCACGGAACCGGCGAGCAGGTGACCGTAGTCGACCCCCGGTTCCAGGAGGTGTTGCCTCCGGCGGACTGCTCGACGGCGTACCGGCCGCCCTCGACGAAGGACAGGATGCCCTGTGCGAACCACGCGTACTGCTGCTCCTCCTGGCCCGCCCGGTCGGTCGGGGCGGGCCGGTCCTTTCCGGGCGCCCAGGCAGGCAGGTTGAGGAAGGCGGCGGCCAGGGCGATCCGGGCGCGGCCCTGCACGGTGGCCTGGGCGGCGGTGACCGCGTCGGTGAGCTGCCCGGCGGTGGTGGCAGCGGCGTCGGCGGAGCCGAAGCGGACCAGGCCGGGGTCCTGCCCGGGCAGGAGCAGCCGGGCGATGGTGTACTCGGCGTCGAGTTGGTAGTTGTCCAGGTCGGTGCCGCCCGCGACCAGGCCGCACAGTCCGAGCGCGCCGTCGACGCGGCCGGCGCCGTCGCGGGCGATCTGCGCGTTGACGGGCCCGCCCATGGACTGGCCGACGGCCAGGGTGCGCCGTGGTGTGCCGATCTTCGCGGTGACGGCGCCGAGCGTGCCGAACTGGTCGCGTTCGGCGCTGTTCAGGGCCCACATGGAGCCATGGGGGGCGTACGCCGACCCAGCCGTCGCATAGCCCTCGGCGAGCAGTTCGGTGCGTACGGCGTCGGAGGGTGCGTCCTGGGGGACGGTGGGGCCGAAGCCGTGGCTGAACAGCAGCAGGGTGCCGTTCCAGCGGGTGGCGCCGTCGGGCAGGGTTCCGGTGAGGCGGGCGGCGTCCGCCGGGTCCGCCTGGGCGGCCGGTGCGGGGAGGGTGGCGAGGGCGGCCAGGGCGACGCGCAGGCGGGTGCGGGGAGTTCGGGCGCGGGTGCTCGCGGGCATGGAGGTGGCTCCTCGAGGCGGATGCGGAGCGGAGACCTGGCAGATGCTCAGTGCACTGAGTGAAGGTGGGGAGGAATGTAGGGCTCATTTCTTGCGGCCGTCAATAGAATGCACAACATCACCGTGCGGGGGCCGCGGTGCGGTGCGAGCGGCGCTACACCGCCGGAATCGTCTCGATCAGCCGGCGCGCCGCGTCCCGTGCGGGCCCCTCCAGCAGGGCGTGAACCGTACGGAACGTCCGCTCGGCGCCGGCGGCGGGCCAGCTCGCCGGCAGGTGCCGCAGGGGCAACCGGGGATCGCTCCGGATGACTTGGAGCCACTCGGCGGTCAGCCGCAGCCGCAGGGCGAGGGCGTCCTCGGCGGCCGCGTCCGCGCCGCCCCGGGTGTACGGCTGCCAGGACGCCTGGAAGGCCCGGTAGTGCGCGGCCAGTTCGGCCAGGTCCCAGGTGTCGTCGATCATCTCGGCGATGTCCGTCCCGGCGTCCGCTCGGGCCCGGAAGACCTTCACGTGCGCTTTCAGGCCCAGTTCGGCGACGATTCCGGAGACGTCCACCCGGCCCGGCGCGAGCCACAGCCCGCTGAACAGCGCCCCGAAGCCCGCCCAGGTCAACTGGGCGCGCAGATCGTGCCGTTGGCGCTGCCACGACTCCGGGAGCGAGAAGCCCAGCAGTGTCCAGGTGCCGTCCCAGTCACGGTTGACCGCACCCGTTCTCCAGATGCGCCGCTCGCCGTCGCGCAGGATCGCCTCCGAGCGGTCGGTGAGGCCGATGTAGGTCCGCCGACCCGCGCGCCGGCGGCTCAGCAGACCCCGGCCGACCATGCGGGTGAGCGTGGACCGGGTGGCCTGCTCTCCGACTCCGGCGCGCCGGAAGACCTCGATGACGCTGCCCGTGTACACGCACACCCCACGGCCCAGGACCTCGTCACCGAGGAAGCTGAGCAGGAGCGACTGGGGGCGGGGGACAGGACCGGTCACGCGGACACCTTACGAGTCCGCGTGCTCCGTGATACGCGCGGTGACCGGTACCCGGCTGACACGGGCGGCGTCCGCGGCGTTCAGGCGAGCCTGTTCTCCGCGACGCGCAGCAGGAGGGCGTGCAGCGTCTCCCGCTCCGCGGGGGCGAGCGGGGTGAGCAGTTCGCCGGTCACCCGCCGGCCCGCCTGGTCCGTGTCGCGGAGGAACGCCCGGCCGTCCTCGGTGAGGACGACGATGCGGCTGCGGCGGTCCTCGGGGGCGGGGCGGCGCTCGGCGAAGCCCAGCTTCTCCAGGTCGTCCACCAGTCCGACGATCGCGCTCGGGTCGTAGCCGAGGCGCGCGCTCAACTCGCGCTGAAGTGCTCCTTCGCAGGTGGCGAGGAAGCGGAGCACGGCGTAGTGCCGCAGTCGCACCCCCGACTCCTGCAGGAACGTGTTGAACAACTGACCCGAGCGCAGGCCGAGGCGGTACAGGAGATAGCCCGTGTCCGCGTGCAGCGCCCGCATCCACGGCTCGTCCGCGTCGATGGGGGTCGGGGTGTCGGTGTGCCGGCGGGCGATGGCGGGCTCCCTGGTCTCGGGCCCCCGGGTGCCGTTCACGGCTCCCTTGCGGGGGTGGCTTGTCGCGTACGGAGTCCAGCATGACGTACCGGGAAGGTGACAACAACTATTGACGACAACAATTATTGCTCTTAGCTTCGATCTCGCCACGACCCCACCCACGCGAAGGGATCGCTCGTGCCCACCATCGATCTGACCGGCAAGGTCGCCGTCGTCACCGGCAGCGGTCGGGGCCTCGGCCTGGCCCATGCCCACGCCCTGGCCGCCCACGGCGCGGCCGTGGTCGTCAACGACATCGACGAAGCCGTGGCCGAGGAGGCCGTCAAGTCCCTCACCGAGGCCGGCGCAACCGCCGTGGCCGAGGTGGTCCCGGTCGGCACGGCCGAGGCCGCCGACCGGCTGGTCGGCCGTGCCGTCGAGGAGTTCGGCAGGCTCGACGTCCTGGTCACCAACGCGGGCATCCTGCGCGACAAGGTGCTGTGGAAGATGACCGACGACGACTTCGACGCGGTGGTCACCACCCATCTGAGGGGCACCTTCACCTGCGCCCGCGCCGCGGCCGTCCGTCTGCGCGAGCAGGGCGAGGGCGGCACACTCGTCCTCGTCGGCTCGCCGGCCGGGCAGCGCGGCAACTTCGGTCAGACCAACTACGCCGCCGCCAAGGCCGGGATCGCCGCCATGGCCCGAACCTGGTCGATGGAACTCGCCCGCGCGCACATCACCGTCAACGCGATCGTGCCGGTCGCCGCGACCGCGATGACCGAGACCGTTCCCGCCTTCGCCCCGTACGTCCAGGCCATGAGGAACGGTGAACCGCTGCCGGAATTCCTGCGCAAGGGCGAGGGCTTCGGCACCCCGGAGGACTGCGCGGCGCTCGTCCCCTTCCTGGCGTCCGAGGCCGGCCGCGGCATCACCGGCCAGTGCATCGGGATCGGCGGCGACAAGGTGGCCCTCTGGTCACATCCGCAGGAGGTCCGGGCCGCCTACGCCGACGGCGGGTGGACACCGGACGCCCTGGCCGACGCCTGGCACACCTCGGTCGGCGCCGAACCAGAGACCGTGGGCGTCCCCGCCCCGAGGATCCCGGAGGCGTGAGCATGCCGACCCTCGACATCGAGGACCTCGTCGCGATCGACGTCCACACCCACGCGGAGGTGTCCTCCAAGGGCCACTCCTCCCTGGAGGACGACCTGCACGACGCCTCCTCCGCCTACTTCAAGGTCGAGGGCAACCGGAAGCCCACGCTGGAGGAGACCGCCGCCTACTACCGCGAGCGCAAGATGGCCGCCGTCGTCTTCACGGTGGACGCCGAGTCCGCGACCGGCACCGCGCCCGTCCCCAACGAGGAGGTCGCCGAGGCCGCGGCGGCCAACGCGGACGTCCTCATCCCCTTCGCCTCCGTCGACCCCTTCCGCGGCAAGGCGGGCGTGAAGCAGGCGCGGCGGCTGGTCGAGGAGTACGGGGTCAAGGGGTTCAAGTTCCACCCCAGCATCCAGGGCTTCTTCCCGAACGACCGCTCGGTGGCGTACAGCCTGTACGAAGTGATCGAGGAGACCGGCACCATCGCCCTCTTCCACACCGGGCAGACCGGCATCGGCGCCGGCGTGCCCGGCGGGGGCGGCATCCGCCTGAAGTACTCCAACCCGCTGCACGTGGACGACGTGGCCGCCGACTTCCCCCACATGAAGATCATCCTGGCGCACCCGTCGTTCCCCTGGCAGGACGAGGCGCTGGCCGTGGCGACCCACAAGCCCGGCGTGCACATCGACCTCTCCGGCTGGTCGCCGAAGTACTTCCCGCCGCAACTCGTGCACTACGCCAACACACTGCTGAAGGACAAGGTCCTGTTCGGCTCCGACTTCCCGGTGCTCACCCCGGACCGCTGGCTGGCCGACTTCGCGAAACTGCCGGTCAGGGACGAGGTCAGGCCCAGGATCCTCAAGGAGAACGCGGCCCGGCTGCTCGGGCTGGCGAAACCGTAAGGGGTGTCGGATGCGCAACGACGGACTGGGGTCGTGGCCCGCACGCCGGGCCCGCAAGACCCCGCACCGCACGGCCCTGATCCACGGCGGGCAGTCGATCGACTACCGCACCCTGTACTCCCGCGTCACCCGCCTCGCCCATGCCCTGCGCGCCCGCGGCGTCCGGCGCGGCGACCGCATCGCCCACCTCGGCCCCAACCACCCCGCCCACCTGGAGACCCTGTTCGCCGCCGGCACCCTCGGGGCCGTCTTCGTCCCTCTCAACACCCGCCTGACCGGCCCCGAGATCGCCTACCAGCTCGCCGACTCCGGAGCCAAGGCCCTCGTGTACGGCCCCGCCCACGCCGGCCTCGTCGCGGGACTGCAGGGCGAGACGGACGTACGGACGTACCTCGGGATCGGCGACGCGTACGAACAGGCGCTGGCGGCCGCGCCGGACGAGCCCATCGACGAACCCGTCGGCCCCGACGACACCTGCCTCATCATGTACACCTCGGGTACGACCGGCCGCCCCAAGGGCGCGATGCTCACCCACGGCAACATCACCTGGAACGCCGTCAACGTCCTGGTCGACCACGATCTGATCGCCGACGAACGCGCCCTGGTCTCCGCCCCGCTGTTCCACACCGCCGGCCTCAACATGCTCACCCTGCCGGTCCTGCTCAAGGGCGGCACCTGTGTCCTGGTCGAGGCCTTCGACCCGGAGACGACCCTCGACCTGATCGAACGGCACGGGATCACCTTCATGTTCGGGGTCCCGGCGATGTTCGACCGGATCGCCCGGCACCCCCGCTGGCCGGACGCCGACCTGTCCTCGCTCCGCATCCTCACCTGCGGCGGATCTCCGGTGCCGATCCCGCTCATCGCCGCCTACCAGCAGCGCGGGCTCACCTTCCTCCAGGGCTACGGCATGACCGAGGCCGCGCCCGGCACCCTCTTCCTGGACGCCGAGCACGCCGTCGACAAGGCGGGCTCGGCCGGTGTACCGCACTTCTTCAGCGACGTACGGGTCGTACGGCCCGACCTGACCCCGGTCGACATCGGCGAGACCGGCGAGGTGGTGGTGCGCGGACCGCACGTCATGCCCGGCTACTGGGGGCCGGCCGAGGAGACGGAGGCCGCCTTCACCGACGGCTGGTTCCGCAGCGGGGACGCGGCCCGAGTCGACGAGGACGGTTACGTGTACATCGTCGACCGGATCAAAGACATGATCATCTCCGGCGGCGAGAACATCTACCCCGCCGAGATCGAGGACCTCCTCCTCGGCCACCCCGGCATCGCCGAGTGCGCGGTGATCGGTGTCGCGGACGACAGATGGGGCGAGGTGCCCCGCGCGGTCGTCGTCCCGGTCGAGGGAGCCGACATCGACCCGGACGAGGTGCTGGCGACGCTGTCCGGGCGGCTGGCCAAGTACAAGATCCCCACATCGGTGGTCATCGCGGACGAACTCCCGCGCACCGCCTCCGGGAAACTCCTCAAGTCCCGGGTCCGCCGGCGCTACGGCACCCCGACCCCCTGAAGAAGAAGGCGACTCATGAGCATCACCGTCAACGGTCTGGACGAACTGAGGAAGCTCTCCGGCAGCGACCTCGGCACCAGTGAGTGGATCGAGGTCACGCAGGAGCGGATCGACACCTTCGCCGACGCAACCGGCGATCACCAGTGGATCCACACCGACCCGGAGCGGGCGGCCCAGGGCCCCTTCGGCGCACCGATCGCGCACGGCTATCTCACCCTGTCCCTGTTCATCGCCCTCTTCACCGCACTGCTGGACGTGCGGGGCGTGACCACCAAGGTCAACTACGGCCTGAACAAGGTCCGATTCCCCGCACCGGTGAAGGTGGGCTCCCGCATCCGGCTCGCCGCCCGCCTCACCTCGGTCGAGGACGTGCCCGGCGGCGTCCAGATCACCGTCGACGGCACGATCGAGGTCGAGGACGCCTCCAAGCCGGCCGCGGTGCTGCAGAGCCTGTCCCGCTTCTACGGCTGACCGGTTCCGGCCGTACGGCCCTGGAGGGACGGCACGTGCCACGCGGCGTGGGTGCCGTGGAAGATGACCGTCCCTCCCTCCGCCGAGCGTTCAGGCGGTCGGCGGGGGCTCTTCACCGAAGACCCACGGCGCCAGTACGACCTGCCAGCCGTCCGGGTCCGCGAAGAGAACGGCGCCGTGTTCCGGCCAGTACGGGTTCGCCGACGGGACCGGGCTGTACCCGTGCTCGGCGATCCGCCGAGCGGCGGTGGCCACGGCTTCGGGGCCACGGAGGTAGAGCACCAACTGGTTCTCCGGGTGCGGCTCGGGGATGCGCGGCGGGTCGCCGTGCTGCAGCAGTTCCATGTGCACCGGTGTGCCGGGCAGTCCGAGGACGACGCCGTCGTAGCCGTGGTGGCCACGCCATCGGGCGAGTACCGGCAGGCCGATGACATCGCGGTAGAAGGTGAGCACGTCGTCGTACTTCGCCGTGGGCCGGGCGAAGCGGACGGCTCCCACGTCGAGGTGGCTGGGCCAGGAGTGAGACATGGCTCGATGCTGGCACGCCCCGTCGTGGGACGGATCGGGCTTCGGACCTACGACGGGAGACCGTGCCGTGCCGCGCGGCCGGACGAGCGCGTCTGTCCGCCCGCAGCGGGCGAGGGGTGGCAGACCGCCGGGTGCGTCGGCGACCATGGGCGCCAGGGCCGGGACGCGGCCGATGAGGCGGACGGCTGTGGGCAGCAGTCAGTGGGAGGTCGACCGGTGATGTCCTCTCCTTGGACGCGGTCGGGGTGAGGTGCGCGTGCGATGTGTGACCTTCAACGTCCTGCACGGCCGGGAGATCCGGGACGACGGCCACCCGGCACCGGTGCCGGACGATGTCCGCTGGCGTCCGCTGGCCGATGCCGTCGCGGCTCTGGGCGCCGACGTGCTCGCCCTCCAGGAGGTCGACCGGTTCCAGGACAGGTCGGGCTGTGTCGACCAGGCGGCCGTCGCCGCCGGTGCCATGGGCGCGCACGACTGGCGCTACGCGTCCGCCCTGCACGGACAGCCGGCGCCGACAGGGGGGTGGGTCCCGGACCCGGCGTGGCCGGGGGCGCGCCTGTACGGTCCGCAGCACGCGAACCCGGCGCGGGAGGTCCCTTCGCACGGCATCGCGCTGCTGTCGCGCCTGCCGGTGCGGGAGTGGCGGGTGCTGCGGCTGCCTGCGGCGCCTTGCCCGATTCCGCTGCGGGTCGCGGGCAGGCCCGGGCTCGCCATGAGCCGGGACCGGCCCCGCGCCGCGGTGGCGGCGGTGCTGGAAGGAGCGCGCGGCCCGCTCACAGTGGTGGCGGTGCACCTCTCCTTCGTACCCGGCTGGAACCTCGGCCAGCTGGTCACCGTGTCCCGCTGGATCGCCGCACTGCCCCGGCCGCAGCTGCTGCTGGGCGACCTCAACCTGGTGGGTGCCCTGCCGAGAACCGTGCTCGACCTGGCGGCATCGGGTCCGCTCCGACGACCGGCCGACCGCTGGCGGGACTTGATCCGGACGCCCACCTATCCCGCGCACCGACCTCTCGTGCAGTTGGACCATGTCCTCGCGAAGGGCATCACGGCCAAGTCGGTGCGCTCGGTGTCCGCGCCGGGCACGGCGATCTCGGACCACCGCCCCGTGGTGGTGGAGCTGACGCTGTGAAACGGCCGCCGCGCGGGGCGTGCCCGTCGTCGAGGTCTGCGCCAGACCTAGCCGGCCCCGCCGTGCAGGATCCGGCGAGCGGCCTCGGCCTCCGCGGCGGGCGGGGACAGCTCGTCGAGGGTGTCGAGTTCGTCGTCGGATTCCAGTTCCCGTTCCCAGGCCGCCGCGAGCTGTTCCTGCTCCTGGCGCGGTTTGGCGCCGACGGCCTCGCGGTGACCGGGGTCGAGGGCCGCCAGGAATCGTCCGACCGGATCTGTCGGCATACCGTGCTCCTTGTCGCATGCAGGAGTGCCACACCTGTCCAGCATCGCCGAACAGGTCCGCGTTGTCTGCCCGGCCATGCCCGGGAACTCTCCCGGTCAGCTGTCTGCCGGTTCCGGGCGATCTACTCGACGGCCGGGTCCTCCTGGCTCCCCCACACGGCTCTCTTCAGGGCCTGTCCGACCTCGCCCGGGCTCGCGCCGGTGGCCGTGGCGTACGCGGCGACAGCAGCTCGTACGGCCTCGGACGCCTCGCGCCAGCGCCCCACCTGAGCGTCGTACGCGTCACCGGTGAGGCCCGCGAGTCTCGCGCGCTCTTCCTCGGCGGTCCGTTCCAGCCTGATCAACTCGTCGGGGACCTCTGCCACGATTCGGATCCTAATCCGCCACCGCGGCACATCGGCCGTCTCACTCACCGCCCGATCGGGTGGAGCCGGGACCCGGCTCCCGGGGCCGAACGACGACGGAAGCCGTTGCCGGCGATCGGCCGGCCCTACGACGCGGAGTCGGCCGCCGACCCCGACGCGTACGGCTCATGGCAGGTCGACCCACGTCCCCTGCTCGACCGAGCGGGCCATCGCGTCCAGCGCCACCGCGGCGGCCACGGCATCGCTCAGCGTCGTGCCGACCGCGGTGCCCTCCGAGACGGACCGCAGGAAGCGGTACGCCTCGATGACCTTGAGATCGTCGTAGCCCATGCTGGTGGCCGCACTCGGCTGGAACGCGGCGTATTCGCCGTGCCCGGGGCCGACGTACACCGTGCTGACGGGCTGGTCCTGGTACGTCGTGCCGCGGCTGACGGCGAGTTCGCCCATGCGGCGGAAGTCCCAGAAGACGGCGCCCTTGGTGCCGTGCACCTCGAAGCCGTAGTTGTTCTGCTCGCCGACCGAGACCCGGCAGGCCTCCAGAACCCCGCGGGCGCCGGAGGCGAAGCGCAGCAGGCAGTTGACGTAGTCCTCGTTCTCCACCGGCCCGGGTTCACCGCCGCAGGCGAGGCTGTGCCCGGCCGTGGCACCGGTCGGGCGGGCCCGCTCCGGTACGAAGACGGCGGTGTCGGCGGTGAGCGAGGCGATCTCGCCGAGCAGGAAGCGAGCCAGATCCACGCCGTGCGAGGCGAGGTCGCCCAGAACGCCGCTACCGCCACGGCTGCGCTCATAACGCCAGGTCAGGGCGCCGTCCGGATGGGCGGCGTAGTCGCTGAACAGACGGATGCGGACGTGGGTGACCGTACCGATGCCGCCGGAGGCGATCAGGTCCCGGGCCGCCTCGACGGCAGGCGCGTTGCGGTAGTTGAAGCCGACCGTGCCCTGGACCCCGGCCTTCGCCGTCGCGTCGGCCACGGCCCGGGCGTCGTCGGCGGTCAGCCCCACCGGCTTCTCGACCCAGAGGTGCTTGCCGGCCTCGGCCATGGCCACGCCGATCTCCCGGTGCAGGAAGTTCGGTGCGGTGATGCTGACCGCCCGGACGCGCGGATCGGCGGCCACTTCCCGCCAGTCCCGGGTCGCGGTGGCGAAGCCGTACAGACCGGCCGCCTCCTCGGCCCGGCCCGGTACCTCGTCCGCGACGGCGATCAGCTCCGGCCGCACGGACGACTGCGGGAAATGGTGGGGCAGGCGGGCGTACGCCTGGGTGTGCACGCGTCCCATCCAGCCGAATCCCACGACGGCGACGCCGAGCGTATGCACCATGAGCGCCCTTCTTTGGACCGTTCCATAAGCTGCGCCCACCTTGAGTCCTGCCGATTACAGCTGTCAAGAGACCTTTACAGGCGCGATCCGAATATGGAACGGTCCAGTCATGGGCTCTCCGACCATCCGTGACGTCGCCGAACGGGCCGGCGTATCCAAGTCCCTGGTCTCGCTGGTGCTGCGCGGCTCGGAGGGTGTGCGGCCGGAGAAGCGCGCGGCGGTCCTCGCCGCGGTCGAAGCACTCGGGTACCGGCCCAACGCCGCCGCCCGCAGCCTGAGCGAGCGCCGCACCAGGACCGTGGGCGTGCTGCTGAACGACATGCGCAATCCCTGGTTCGTGGAACTGCTCGACGGGCTGAACTCCCGGCTGTCCGACCACGGTCTGCACATGCTGCTGGCCGACGGCCGCCTCAATCGGCGCCTCGGCGAGGACCTCACCCGGACCTTCACCGAACTCCGCGTCGACGGTCTGATCGCCGTCGGCACGCTCCAGGACCCGCAGGCCCTGCGCACCGCCGCCGGACTGGTCCCCACGGTCGTCGCCGGCACCCGTGAACCGGTGCTGCCCGAGGTGGACATCGTCGCCAACGACGACGAGCACGGAGCCCGCCTGGCCACGGAGCATCTCATCGACCTCGGCCACCGGCACATCGCCCACATCGCCGGTCGGGGCGCGGTCGGCGCCCTGCGCCGGCGCAGTTTCGAGGCGACCATGCGCGAGCACGGCCTCGCCCACACGGCGGTCGTGGAACAGGGCGACCTCACCGAGGAGGGTGGCTACCGGGCCGCTGTCCGGCTCCTGAGCCGCCGCCGGCGTCCGACCGCCGTCTTCGCCGTCAACGACATGACCTGCGTCGGCGCACTCTCCGCCGCCGGGGAGACCGGCCTCCGGGTGCCGCGGGACCTCTCCCTGGTCGGCTACGACAACACCTATCTCTCCCGCCTGCGTCATCTGTGGCTGACCACCGTGGACAACGCCAGTCACGACGTGGGCAGGCGTGCCGCGCAGCGGCTGCTGGACCGGATCGAGGAGCCGGACCGTCCGGGCGAGCTGGACCTCGCCACGCCGTTCCTCGAAGTGAGAGGCACGACGTCGCCGCCCCAGGACGGCCCCTGAGCGTCGAGGCTCCGTGCCTCGGGGGCGGACGCGACCGGTTCCTCGCGGTCCCACGCCGGCCGACCGGACGGCGCCGGGGCGCTCCAGGCCGCCGCCGCGCGAAACCCCGAGAGCGGCCTGCCCGGAAAGTGACCGCGCGACGATCCCGAGCACGCCCCACGAGCGGCAGTGGCACCAAACGCCTCCCGAGGCGCTCCCGGTGGGCGGTCGGCCTGCGGCGATGGTGGCTTGGCAACCGCTTGTGGCGGTCTCGGCGCAGGGCTGAGCATGGCGGTTCCCACTCGTCGTCCGTCCGTGGGCGGCCGGTGCGCCTCGGCGCGCGAGGCCGAGCGCGCGGAGCCCGCGACGGGGGGTGGCCGTCTCCTGTGTCGAGCGAAGGGGCTGGATGTGCCAGAGCCGTTCGATGCCGTGACTCCGGCCGCCGCCGGCGGCCCCGGATGCCCGCCGGAAACGGCAGCACCGCCGACGATGGGCGTGGAGGAGGAGTTCGTTCTGGCCGACCGGCACAGCAGGTCGGCCGTCCACAGGTCGGCCGACGTCGTGGCCGCCGCTCGCGCCCGCCTCGGCGGGCCGTACGCCACACCGGAGCTGTCGCAGGCGCAGGTGGAGACCGTCAGCGCGGTGTGCCGTACGGCCGCCGAACTGGACGCGGAGGTCGTCCGATTGCGCACGGGCGCGGCCCTCGCCGCGGCCGAGCGCGACTGCCTGCTGGTGCCCAGCGGCGTGGCGGTCCTGGGCCGCGCCGGGCCGCCGCCCGTTCTGGACCGGGACCGGTACCACGCCCTGGCGCGCCGCTTCGGGCCCATGATCCACGACCAGGGCGTGAACGCGTGTCACGTGCACGTCGGCGTGGCCGACAGGGAAGAGTCCGTACGGGCGGTCAACCACCTGCGGGGCTGGATGCCGTTGCTGTTGGCGCTGACCGCCAACTCGCCCCACTGCGACGGAGCGGACACCGGATACGCCAGCTGGCGCTCGGTGGTGTGGAGCCGGTGGCCCTCGGCCGGACCACCTCCTCTTCTGCGCGGCGCGGACCACTACGAACGGGTCGTCGGCCGACTCCTTGCCAGCGGCGCGGCGCTGGATCCGGCCATGGTCTACTGGCACGTCCGGCCCTCGGCGCATCTGCCCACCATCGAGGTGCGCATCGCGGACGTGCTGCCCGACGCCGGGGCCACCACCGCGTACGCGCTGCTCGTCCGAGCCCTCGTCGGGCACGCCGTCGAAGTGGTGCGGGCCGGCGAACCCGCGCCCGAGGTCCCCGGGACGCTGCTGACGGCCGCGTGCTGGCGGGCAGCCCGGTACGGGCCGACCGGGAGCCTGCCGGCCACCCACACCCGGGACTGCGCCCCCACGGCCGTCGGCCGGCTGATCGAGGAGCTGTGGAAACGGGTCGAGCCCCACCTCGGCCCGCACAACGACGACCAACGTGTCGGCGACTGGCTGAGCACCCTCCAGCGCACCGGGACCGGCGCGGCGCGCCAGAGGCGTGTCGCGGACCGGCACGGGCTGCGCGCAGTGGTGGACGATCTCGCCGTCGGGGTTCCCTGAGGGCCGGCCGGTGGGTCTACGGTGGTCGGTGAGGGCTGCGCCGGGACATCGTGCGCCACCCCGAGTAGCCGTCTTCGCCGGACCATGCCGCTCCTGCCGATCGGGGGGTGCCATGAAAGTCGAAATGATCCAGACAGCCGCCAACGTCCTCTTCGAAGTGCCGGACGAGATGCACGAGGAGATCATCAGGCTCATCGGAGCGGTCACGGACGACACCGGGACGCAGGCGCCGGACCTCGCGGCAGCGTTCGGGGAGTGGTGCTGGCTCGTGTACACCATCCACGGCGACGTCGTCGAGGTGCTGGACGTCGGCTGCGCCCGGTGAGGCCGGCCCCTGTTCGCTCCTGTGCGCCCGGGCCGCCGCGCCCCGCCTGCACTCCTGTCGTACGGCCGTGGAGCCGCTCGCCGACCGTTTCGGCGTGCGGTGCCACGGGAACCCGGTGCCGCACCCCGAGGAAGGGGCGCACCGCCCCGCGGAAGGGGGGAGCACGCCGTGCCCGACACCGACCAGGACCGCATCCGAGACCGTGCCCTGCCCCTGGCCGATCCGGCGTCGCTGGACCCGCTGATGGCGCGCATCGGTGACGCCCGCTATGTGCTGCTGGGTGAGGCCTCCCACGGCACCGCCGACTACTACCAGGTGCGTGACGTGCTGACGCGCCGGCTCGTCGAGGAGAAGGGCTTCTCCTTCGTCGCGGTGGAGGGCGACTGGCCCGACTGCCAGGCCGTGCACAGCGCGGTGGTCGCCACACCCGGCGCCCCCGAGGATCCCGGCGAGGTACTGGAGGGCTTCAGGCGCTGGCCGGCGTGGGTGTGGGGCAACACCGACGTGGCCGCCTTCACCCGATGGCTGCGCCGGCACAACGGGGGGCTGCCGCCCGAGCGGCGCGTCGGATTCTTCGGGCTGGACGTCTACAGCCTGTGGGAGTCGCTGAGCGCGGTGCTCGCCCACCTGCGCGAGCACGACCCCGGCCGGGTGGAGCAGGCCCTGGAGGCGTACCGCTGCTTCGAGCCGTACGCACAGGATCCGCAATCCTACGCACCGGCCCCCCGGTACCTGCCCGAGGACTGTGAACCACAGGTGACGTCCCTGCTCACCGAGCTGCGGCGGCGGGCGGCGCAGACGGCGGCCCCGGACGGCTCGCTCGCGGAGTTCACCGCCCGGCAGAACGCCGAGGTGCTGGCGGGCGCCGAGCGCTACTACCGGGCCGTGCTCGACGGCGGGCCCGAGGCGTGGAACATCCGGGACCATCACATGGCCGACACCCTCGACCGGCTGATGGACCACTACGGCCCCGACGCCAAGACGGTGGTGTGGGCGCACAACACGCACATCGGCGACGCCCGCGCCACGGACATGGCCGACACCGGCATGGTCAACGTCGGCCAGCTCGTGCGGGAGCGCCACATCGGCAGGGGCGTGGTGCTGGTGGGGTTCGGCTCGCACTCCGGCACCGTGATCGCCGCGGACGGGTGGGGCGGCGCACCGAAGGTCATGGACATGCCGGCAGCGCACCGGGGCAGCCTCGAGGATGTGCTGCACCGGGCGCTGCCCGGAGCGCGGGCACTGTTCGTCTTTCCGCACGTGCAGTTCCAGCGGCCGCCCTCCGCCGGGCACGGCCGGTGGTTCCACGAAGAGCGCGGCCACCGCGCGATCGGCGTGGTCTACCGGTCGCAGCACGAGCGCGTCGGAAACTACGTCCCCACGGTCCTGGCCGAGCGCTACGACGCCTTCTGCTACCTCGACCGCACTCACGCCCTCACGCCTCTGCGCCCGGTGACCGCCGAGAGCCCGGAGCGGGAGACGTGGCCCGTCGGCGTGTGACGCGCAGCAGGCGAGGGCCGCCGGTTTCCGCCGAAATCCCGGGCGGCCTGGCCGCCGATCGCACGTTCAGGGGCCGCGTCCGCAGGGCGCCGAGTGCCGTCCTCACCCCCCGCTACGGGCACCACGGCGAAGGGACCGGCCAGGAGCCGCGCGGCGGGCGGTGCCCCACCACGACCGGGCCCGCCCTCGCCACGCATACGACGATCCACGTCCGCTTCCGGATGGCATGCGCAGCCGTGTATCCATCGATTCCCCTGGGCACCCGTCGGTAGGCGGCCTTCAGGGACCGCCCCCGTCCCACACCCCTCGGACAGCGCCCCGACCTACCAGCGGGAGGCAGCATGATCACCCATCGACATCTGGTGGAAGAGGTGTCCTCTCGAGCCCGGCTCGACAACACGGAGGCCGCCGACGCCGCGGTCCACCTCGTCCTCGCTGCGCTGGGCAGGCGCCTCGACCCGCCACGCCGGGACCATCTGCGGCAGGCCGTACCGGCGCACGAGCGCGGCGCACTGGAATACGGCGGCCGGGCGGAGGACAGGTCGCACGTACGGCTGGACGAACTGCTCGCCGACGTGGCCCGGCCCGTGGGAGCCACTCCCGAGCAGGCGCTGTTCCTGGCGCGGATGGTGGTCGCCCGGATCACGGCCGACGACACCGGCCTGGAGTCGGACCTGCGCAGTGGCCTGCCCGACGAGTTCGGCTCGCTGTTCGTGGAACCCGACGCGATGCCCGAGCGTCCGAGCCGTGGCACGGACACCTCGGCCCCCTGACCGAGGAGGTCGCCGCAGTGGTGCGGCAGTGTCCCGGCCGGGCCGGTGCGGCCCGGCGGCGCGCGGCCGACCGCGCAGCCGGCGGCTCGCCGATGGACCGGCCCCGGCACAGGGCGGGACGCCCGGGCCGGCCCCGTGGTCAGCGCTGGTACAGCCCCACGAGGGTGCCGCTGGCCACCTGCTCCCGGTCGAGGACTGCGTGTGCTTCGTCGGCGGTTGCCCGGTCCGGAAGCGAGACCGGAGCGGGCAGGGCGTAGAGGCGGAAGAAGTAGCGGTGGGCGTCGTCCCCGACCGGCGGCTGCGGGCCGCTCCAGCCCCGTTCCCCGAAGCCGTTGCGATGCGGCCGACCGCCCTGTGGCGTCTCACCGGCGTCCAGCCCCCCGACGCGCGGATCGATACCGGTGACGAGCCAGTGAAGGAAGGTTCCTGACGGGGCGTCCGGGTCTTCGCACAGCAGTGCCAGCTCCGCCGCGTCCTCCGGTACCCCGGACCAGGTGAGCGGTGGGGAGACGTTGTCGGCGTCATGCGCGTGATGGCGCGGGATCATGCTGTGGTCGCTGAAGGCTGCGCTTCTGAGTTCGATACCGGCCATGCGAGACGGAGTACCCCGCGCGGGTGCCGGTATACGGCCGGCCGTCGCCCTCGGCTCGCCGCCCAGTCCGGTGCAGGGGCACTCCGCGATGGGCGTGCCGTTCGGCGACCGACACCACCACGAGCCGCCGGCCGTCCTTCGTCCGCACCGTCGAGCAACGGGGAGGCGGCGATCCGTGCGAGATACCGGCCCGGCAGATCGGGCTCGTCGCCGCCCTCCGGGAACCCGCTTCGCGGGCGCCGGAACGGGCGGGCGGCGGCACGACGGCGTTCTCGGGCGCCCGACACGGCGGCGCGCGCGTCGGTGCCACTTCGTGCACCGTAGGGGCACGGCACGGATCGCATCCCGGCGGTGATGCATGTGCCGACGCGGGGACATGTGTCCTCGGCGTCCGCGCGTTTCCCTCAGCGACCGGGTGCACCTTGTGCGCTCCCGGGTGTGGCAGACGTCCCGGCCCGCGGGGGCGGGACATGATGGAGACACACACATGTGTCCCGCGAGGAGGAGTACGGCATGTCCGGGTCGGGCTCTGGCGCCTCCGCGGGCGCGGGCGGCAAGGCGCGGTTCGACGAGATCTACGACCGGCCGGATCCCCGCATGTACTTCCGGCGGCTGGCCCCGCTGGAGTACGAGATCCCGCACCACGCCCAGCCGGTCTTCCGCCGCGTCGCCGCCGAACGGACCGCGCTCGACGACGGCCGTCCCCGCCGGCCGGCCGTGCTGGACGTGTGCTGTTCGTACGGCATCAACGCCGCGCTGCTCAACCACGACGTCACCCTGGCCGACCTGTACGAGAGGTACACATCGCCCGCCCACCAGGAGCTGTCGACCGCCCGGCTCGCCGCACAGGACAGGGAGTTCTACGCCGAGCGGCGCCGACCCGACGCGCTACGGGTGTTCGGCCTGGACGTCGCGGCCCCGGCCGTGCGGTACGCGCTCGAGGTCGGTCTCCTGGACGACGCGTTCACCGACGACCTGGAACAGGGCCCGCCCGGCCCCGGACTGAGACACGCGCTCCGCGACGTCGGCCTGATCACGCTGACGGGCGGCGGCAGCTATGTCACCGCCCGCACCTTCACGGCACTGCTGGACGGAGCCCGGCGACCGGTCTGGGTCAGTTCGTTCGTGCTGCGGACGGTGTCGTACCGGCCGATCGCCGACACCCTGGCCGCGCACGGACTGCGCACCACGCTCGACACCTCCCGCACCTATCCCCAGCGGCTCTTCACCGACGAGCGGGAACAGCAGTATGCGGTCGCGGCGGTACGGGAGCTGGGCCACGACCCCGCCGGACGCGAGGAGAGCGGCCGTTTCCACAGCCTGCACTACGAGTCCCGGCCCGGTACACCGTGAGCGGCGAAGCCGCATCCCCCGGCGACGAGCTCGCGCCTGGCGCGGTGCGGTACCCGGCTCGTCGGACGCCCGGGTCCGTCCCGACCGCGGCGCCCGCCGTGCCCGGGCCCGCGGGGGTGGGCCGGGTGACCTGCCGGTGGGCAGGTGGCATGCGGGCCGGGGACTCTGATTGGACACTGGAGTCAGTCAGAGCGGTGGCTGCCGGGTAGGAGACCAGGGCGCGATGGCCATGAACCAGGACACGACACACTCACCGGACACGACGGACCTCGTCTCCACGCACTCCGTGTTCGGCGCTCCCTGCTGGGTCAGTCTGAGCAGCCGGGACCTCGAGGTGACGCAGGACTTCTACAGCGCCGTCATGGGCTGGCGGTGGCGCTCCGCCAGACTGGGTGACCGGTTCCGCACCGCGCTGGCGGACGAGGTACCCGTCGCGGGGATCGCCGAGGTGGCCGGTATGTGGCAGGTGGCCGTGGCCTGGACGCCGTACTTCGCCGTGGCGGACGCCGACCAGGCGGTGGCCCGCGTCCGGGAGCGCAGCGCCACCGTGGCGGTGGGGCCGATCTCCTTTCCTCCCGGCAGGGCGGCACTGGTCGCCGACCGCGACGGGGCCACGTTCGGGGTCTGGCAGGGCCGGCTCGTCACCGAGTGGGAGGCATGGCGGCAGGCGGGAAGGACATTCATCACCCTGCACACCCGTGACGCCTTCGAAGCCGCCATCTTCTACGGCCAGGTCCTCGACTGGGCCTCGGGCCTCCCCGGCTGCTGCGAGGTCGAGTACGCGGGCGGCGGCGTGCTGCTGCGCAGCCAGGGCGACATCGTGGCCCGCATCGAGTCGGGCGCCGTGGAGGCGCCACCCGACCCGTCGGTCCGGCCGCACTGGCAGGTCCATTTCGCCGTACCCGAGGTGGAACCGTGCGCCCGGGCCGCGGAGCACCACGGCGGCAGCGTCCTGCACGAGGACGAGGACGAAGCCGTGCTGCGTGATCCCGACGGTGCCCAGTTCACGGTGACCTCACGTCGGCTGCGCTGACACCCCGCCGGGTTGCTCGGCGTCCATACGGCCCGCGCGCACGGGAATGCTCGGCCGTCCCCCGACGCTGTCATGTGAGAAGTCACCGCCCTCGAACATGTGCGGAACTGAGCGTGATGCGTACACATGGCACACAGGTGACGGACACGGCCGTCATGGCCGTCGATGCGCACGGCCTCGTGACCGCGTGGAGCCGTGGCGCCCGGCTGCTCCTGGGGTACGCGCCCGGAGAGATCGTGGGGCGTCCGGCGGCGGACCTTCTGGCCGCCCGCCTGCCCGACGCGGCCAGGCGGTGCGCCGTCCGGCGGCAGGCCTGGGCCGGACGAGTCGCGCTCCGCGACCGGCACGGCCGTCGGGTGGACGCCGATCTGCGGGCCTGCCCGCTGATGGACGCCGAACAACACGTCCAGTGGTTCCTCGAGGCCGGCCTGCCGCAGGAGGACGACGGCGCCGACCTGGTCCTGCAGCGCAGCCTGCTTCCGCACCACCGGCCGGCCCAACTGGCCGTGGAGACGGGAACCCGGTATCTGCCGGCCGATCCCCAGGCCGGCGTGGGCGGCGACTGGTTCGACGTCATCCCGCTGTCCGGGGCCCGGGTGGCCCTGGTCGTCGGCGATGTCGTCGGCCACGGCATCCACGCCTCGGCGGCCATGGGCCGGCTGCGCACGGCCGTCCGCACCCTCGCCGACGTGGACCTCGCCCCGGACGAACTGCTGACCCAGCTCGACGACCTCATCCTCGAAGAGATCGAAGAGGGCATCGAGTCGGCCGGCGAGGTCGGCGCCACCTGCCTGTACGCCGTCTACGACCCGATCTCCGGACACTGCACCATGGCCAGCGCGGGCCATCTCGCCCCGGCGCTCGTCACCCCGGACGGCAGCGTGCGCTTCCTCGGCGTGGCACCCGGGCCGCCGCTGGGCGTGGGCGGCCTGCCGTTCGAAGCCGCCGACATCGGGGTGCCGGAGGACAGCCTGCTCGTGCTGTTCACCGACGGCCTGGTCGAGACCCGCCACCGGGACATCGGCTCCGGACAGCGAGCTCTGCTGGACGCCCTGTCCCGGCCGGCACCCTCGCTGGAGGCGACCTGCGACCGGATCGTCGAGGCGCTGCTGCCCGGACGGCCCGACGACGACGCCGCCCTCCTCGTCGCGCGCACCCACATCATGGGCGAGACCCATGTGGCCTCGTGGAACCTGCCCGCCGACCCGGCCGTGGTCGTCGACGCACGCCGGCAGGCCGCGGGCCAGCTCACCACCTGGGGGCTGCAGGACGCCACCGCCACCACCGAACTGATCGTCAGCGAGCTGGTCACCAACGCCATCCGCCACGCCCGCCCTCCGATCCAGCTGCGGCTGATCCACGACACCGCCCTGATCTGCGAGGTCTCCGACGCCAGCAATGCGACGCCGCACCTGCGCCGGGCCCGCGACCTGGACGAGGGCGGACGCGGCCTGTACCTCGTGGGCCAGCTCGCCGAGCGCTGGGGCACCCGGCACACGCCCGACGGCAAGACCATCTGGGCCGAACAGCCACCGCCGCTGCACCACCGGCTGCGGCCCCCCCGTGCTCCGGCGCCGGAAGGCCTCGGCGTGGACGGCCGTGCGCCGGCACCGAAGAACGACCGGCGTGCCGACGGCACCGACCCGGCCACCTGCCCCAACGGGCACGAAGCCTCCGCCCGGCGCACCGACTCCTTCGCGGGCTCGGCCCGACGGCCGGTGCCACGCGGCACGAGGGCAGGCTGAGGCGGCCGGTCCTTCGCGGCCACGTAGTCCACCCGCCGCTGGGTACCCGGGGCGCAGGGACGAAGGAGGTGGCGGCCGTGGGCGCGACCTTCACGCTCGGCCGAGTGGCGGGCATCCGCGTCGGCATGCACTGGAGTGTCCTGGTCATCTTCGCGCTGATCGCCTTCGGGCTGGCCGAAGGGCGCCTTCCCCGGGTCCACCCGGGCGAGCCGGCCTGGGCGTACTGGGTGACGGGGCTGGCGACGGCCGTGGTGTTCCTGCTGTCCCTGCTGGCCCACGAGATCAGCCACATGGTGGTGGCCCACCACAACGGCGTCGGCGGCGACGAGATCACACTGTGGCTGCTGGGCGGAGCGGCACGCCTGCACAACGAGGCGCCCACCCCGGTGGCGGAACTGCGCATCGCGGGGATCGGGCCGCTGGTGAGCCTGCTGCTCGGCGGCGGGTTCGTCCTGCTCACCTGGTGGGCCCACGCGCTGCGGGGACCGGTGCTGCTGGTGGAGGCGCTGGGCTGGCTCGCCGGCATCAACATCCTGCTGGCGGTGTTCAACGCGCTGCCCGCCGCGCCGCTGGACGGCGGGCGGCTGCTGCGCGCCCTGGTGTGGCGGCGCACCGGCAACCGGCTGCGCGCCACCGAGGTCGCCACCGGCGCCGGACGCGTCCTGGGGTGGATCCTGGTCGCCGTCGGACTGTACGAGGCTCTGGTGGGCGGTTTCGGGGGCGGCCTGTGGCTGATGCTGATCGGCTGGTTCATGGTGGCCATGGCGACGATGGAGGGCAGCCAGGCCAGCCTGCGGGAACTGTTGCGCTCCGTGCCGGTCCGGCAGGCCATGACCGCGGATCCCGTGACCGTCCCGGCCGGTACGACCGTCCGGGAGTTCCTCGGCGGCCCGTCCTGGCGTTACCGGCACTCCGCCTTCCCCGTCACCGACGGGACGGGCCATCCGGTGGGGCTCGTCAGCGTACGGAGCGCGGGACAGGTGCCGGAGGAGGACCGGGACTCGGTCGCGGTCGACACCGTGATGATCCCCCTCGGCGCCGTCCCGACCGTCGGCCCCGACGACCCCCTCGTCCAGCTCCTGCCCACCTTGGACAGCAGCCCCGCCCGCCGCGCCCTGGTGCTGGCGGACGGCCGCGTCGTGGGCATCGTCAGCAGCTCGGACGTCAGCCGGGTCCTCACCTGGCTCTCCTCGGCCGCACCACCCGGCGCGGGCCTCAGAACCGTGCCCTGACCGGGGGCGACAGGGCGGAACAGCCGTGCCGGGCCCGGAGGCCGGCGGCCCTCTTGCAGGACCGCGGGAAACACAACGGGGGAGTGGGGGACAGGCACCGGCCGTGCTTCCCGGTTTCCTCCGCCCTCCCCGCCGGGGACGGATGCGGTCGTAGCCGCCCGGATCGGTGAACAGCGACCGGGTGGCCGCGCGCACCGGCAGGCTGCCGGTGCGGAGGGCGAGCATGCCGCGTGGCCCGGCGGCGCAGGTGTGCGAGTTGGAGCCGCCCGGTGTCCTGCCGGGCAGCGGAATCGCTGCGTCGTGGTCCTCGGAGTTGTGCTCGTCCGCCTGAAGCGGGTTTGGGTCGACGCGCTGGACGCTGACCCGGTACGGACCCGGTCCGGGCCGAGCGCCTCCAGTTCCTGCATCACCGGAGTGCCGGTGGCATCCTGGATGGGGGCCCGGTTCGATCCGCAGCCCGATCTCCTGGCCGGCTCCGTCGAGGTGATCGCCGACGAGCCGGTGGCCCGGCGTCCCGTGCGAGAGCGCCACAACGCCCAGGCTGCGCGTTCCTCCCGGGCCGGCAAGCCGGGCACGTCCGCCGCCCGCCCGCACACCGGCGCGACCCGGACACCGCGATACCGGCCGGCGGGCGAGTACTCGGTGCTCTCGGTCGGAAGACACTCATAGGAGGCTGACTGACATGACTCTGCCTGAACGACGCCCCTCCGGCAGGCTTGCCGAGCGGCCGTTCCCCCGTTGGATGAGGGACCCGCTGGCCGAGTTCGACGACCTGTTCAACCGCATGGGGTCGCTGCTGGAATCCACGCTCGGCCGGGCGCCCGCCACCGAGGGTGCGCCCTGGTCTCCCACGGCCATGGGGATGTCCTGGTCACCACTGGCCGACTTCTCCGAGACGGACGACGCCTACCTGTTCGAGGTCGACCTGCCGGGTGTCAAGCGGGAGGACATCGACATCGAGCTGGGCGACAGGGAGCTGATCATCACCGGCGAGATCAGGCAACGGGAAGAGACCGGCACCATGCACCAGGCCATGAGGCGCACGGGCCGCTTCGAGTACCGGACGTCGCTGCCCGCCGAGGTCGACAGCGAACACATCGAGGCAACGCTCCACGAGGGCGTGCTGACGATCAAGATACCGAAGGCGCAGACCACCGAGCACCGGCGAATCGAGATCACATCCGCGGAGTGAGGGACGACCGGCCGCCCGCCGCCGGGCCGCTGGGCGGCGGGCCGGTCCCGGGGGAGACGCCTCGCCCGTTCCCATGAACCATTGGCTCCGGCTGACGCTCCTCGGCGTGGGAGCGATGAACTCGCCCCGGTTCGCCCCGGCGGGCCTGCTGTTGCGCTGCCCGGGGCACCGGGTGGCCTTCGACGGCGGCCCGGGCGCCGAACCGCCGCCTGGACGCCTGGACGCGTGGCTGGTCAGCGACGAGAGCTCCGAACTGCGGTCCGTCCTGCGGAAACGGGGGGCACTGCGCGATGTCCGCGTCCACGCGGGCGACTTCCGGGCCGGTGAGGTCGAGGTGCGCTGCTGCCCGGTGGCCCACACGTCGCACCCGGCGTACGGCTACCGGGTCAGCGCCGGGAACGTGGTGGTGGTCTGGGCGCCGGAGTTCTGGGAGTGCCCGGCCTGGGCCGCGGGGGCGGATCTGATGTTCGCCGAGGCGGCGGCCTGGGAACGGCCCATACGGTTCCGGGGCGGCGTCGGCGGCCACGCGAGCGTCCACGCGGTGGCCGAGTGGGCGGCACGGCACGCAGTACGACGCCTGGTCTACGCCCATATCGGCCGCCCCAGCCTGCGCGCCATCGACGCAGGCCTGCGACCACCCACCGGAGAATGGGGCGTCGAGGGCCGCACGTACTGCCTGCGCTACAGCGGCAGGCCGCAGAGCGCCGCATGGCCGCCCCCGAAGGGGTGATTCGCTGTGCCGATCGGGTGACGATGCGGCGTGTCGTCGACGCCGGTCGGGATCGGTGGAAGGGATGCGAGGTCGGGCAGCGCACCAGTCGCCCGCTTTCCGAACTGGACCGGCGCGGTCGTCCGCGCACTGGTCGGAAGGAGCACCCCCGATGCACCGGACAAGGACCTCTGCCGCGCTGACCCTGGCGGCGATGTGCGGCACAGCACCGGCCGCCGCGCCCGCGTTCGCCGTCGGCACGGGCACGCAGGACGCGTCGTTCGTGCGCGCCGCCCACCAGGGGAACCTCGCGGAGATCGCCGCGGGCAGGGACGCGGCGAACCACGCCACGACCGACTGCGTGCGGCAGGTAGCCGCGAAGTTCGTCGCCGACCACACCAAGCTCGACTCGGACGTCCGGGCGTTGGCGCGCAAGCTGAACGTCTCGCTGCCCAGCAGCGAGAGCACCGAGCAGCGCCGGTCACTCGCCGCCGTACAGGCCAAGGCGGGCACTTCCGGATACGACGCGGCGTGGCTCAAGCTGCAGGCCGACACGCACACCAAGGCGCTGGCCATGATCGATCAGGAGATCTCCGGCGGCTCCGTCCCGGCAGCGGTCGCCGCCGCCAAGGGCGCGCGCCCCGTGGTCAAGATGCACCGGGACATGGTGAGCGGCGGAACCTGCCACGCGCCCGGCGCGACCACGACGGTGCACGCCGGTGTCGCCACCCGGGCCGCCGACAGCGGTGACTCCGTGGGCATCGCGGCCCTCGGCGCGGGCGGCGGGCTGACCGCCGCGGCGGCCGTCTGGTACCTCCGCTCCAGGCGTCGGACGAACGCGGGGCACTGACCCGGCCCGGCCGACGGCGCGGCACACGGGACCTCCGCAGGCCACGTCGACGCCCGCGACTGCAGAGCGATCCACGGCTCTGGACGCCGGGTTCACGCCGTCGACAGCGCCCGCCCTTCACAGAACCAGCGTGAGCGCGGCGATGTCGTACTCCAGGGCGGCGGCCGCGAGCGGCGTGAGCACGACGGTCAGACCCAGCCCACCGAGAAGCCCAAAGGGTTTCCGGGAGCCGTGCCCGACCGTCAACAGGTCGAAGGCCGGCCTGAGGAGCAGCAGCCCGAAGTCGTCGGCCCTGCCACAGGCAGCGATCCACCGGCCGGCCGCGGCGCCCGCTACCGACGCTTCCGCACCGACAGTGGCCTGGCACGTCGGACGAGCCGCAGCAGGCGCGCGCTTCAGGAGGGGCCGTGTTCGCCCCGTCCATGGACGTGGCCGTGTCCGCGTTCCCCGGGCTCCGGTGAGCCGCCCATCATCCGCAGCATCGCCGGACCGCCCGTGCGCAGGAAGCGGATCACGAGGATCACGGCCAGCAGCAGGAAGGCGATGTTGAGCCAGGTCGTGTAGTTCCAGCCGACTCCCGCATGGGGGATTCTCGCGTCGCTCTGGTCGGGGACGAGACCCAGGCCCCCGAAGGCGAACTCCACCACGTATCCGGCCACCGCCGTCGCGGTGAAGAACGTGCCCAGCAGGAAGGCGGCCGTCCGGGCGCCGTAGTACTTCCGGTAGATGTTCAGGATCGGCAGGATCAGCAGGTCGGCGTAGATGAAGGCGATGACACCGCCGAAGCTGATGCCGCCCTTCCACAGCACCACGGCCAGCGGCACGTTGCCGATCGAGCAGACGAACGTGGCGATCGCCACCACCGGCCCGACCAGCGGCCCGACGAGCTCGGCCGCGAGCGGATGGTCCGCCAGGAAGAAGCCGCGCCAGAAGTCGTCCGGCACCCACGCGGCGATCGCTCCCGCGATCAGCAGTCCCGCCACCAGGTCGCGCAGGATCGCTGCCCACTCCATGACGAAGATGTGCGAGACGGAGGTGAGGCCGTCGCGGGAGAGCAGTCGGCCCACGAAGCCGCCCTCGCCGCGCACGGACATGTCCATCGCGGCGTGTCCCTCCATCGACCCGGCGAGCCCCTGTTCGGCCTGCTCCCGTGCCTGCCGCAGCAACCGCTCACGCAGGAGGAGCCGGAACAGCACCGCGAGGACGACGATCATGACGGGGCCGCCGACGAACTCCGCGGCGGTGAACTGCCACCCCATCAACAGCGCCAGGATGACGCCCAGTTCGATCACCAGGTTGGTCGAGGCGATCTCGAAGGCCATCGCCGCCGTGAAATCCGCCCCCTTCCGGAACAGCGATCGGGCGAGGGCGACGGCGGCGTACGAGCAGGACGAGGAGGCCGCACCGAGCCCCGCGGACAGGGCGAGTGTGCGGGGCCGGTCGTCCCCCAGGAGCCGTACGACCGTCTCGCGGCGCACCACGGCCTGGACGACGGCCGACAGGGTGAAGCCGAGGATCAACGCCCAGGTGATCTCCCAGGTCATCGACCCGGCAATGGACAACGCGTGTCCGATCGCATGCATGCCTGCAGCCTTTCGCCGTGGGCTGGCGTCAACGACGCCTTATTGTATACCCCCATGGGGTATAGGGCGAAGAGTGTGGCCAGGAGGCGGCGCGCAACAGACCAAAGGCCGTGTCGCGCCGATCAGCGGCGTACCCGGTCGGCGTCCCCGCCGGGCCGTTGAGCTGTTCGCGCAGGATGCCGGGCACGTCCGGCGTGCCGGCCGTTTCCCAGCGCGTCGCTGCGCGCCGGTGGCGGTCGGTGATCTCCTCGCGAGTCCCGTGCCCGGTCGCCGCCATGTCGGCGTCGCGCCCCGGCGTCGTCGCACCGGGGTGGTCTTGACCGCCGAACTGGTGGTCGGCGAGCCGGTCACCGACGCCGTCCGCCATGGCCTGCCACCGACCCTGCGCCTGATCCACGACCGCAGCCTGCTGTGCGAGGTGTCCGACGACAGCAGCACCGCCCCCATTTCCGTGACGCTGATGCAACCGTTCGTCGTGCAGGCAGGGGGGTGACCCCAGGGGGCCGGGTGAGGACGGGGTCTTCGGCCGCTGAGGTCGGCCGTGATCCGCGTGGGCCGCCGGTTCAGGGCCTCGACGGACACCGCGCCTCAGTAGCCGCTCAGAAGCGTCCGCAGCCTGTGCAGGGTCTCGGGCCCGGCGGAGCTGTGCCAGCGCGAGGGGTCGGCGGGACGTCGTCCCCACAGCAGCAGGACCCGCACGGCCGCGTCGCTCTCGATCGTGGCGGGGCCCTCGGGGGCGGCGAGCCGGATGCTGCCGCCCTCGGCGTCCGCCGTCACCACGACGTCGTCCATGCCCGGGGTGCGCAGTCGGCCTTCGAGTCGCCACGCTGTGCTCGGTCGTCCACGGCTCGGTGAGCGCCTGCACCGCCGTCCGGTCGTCGCCGGTCAGGTCCCAGCGATGCAGGATCAGCTCTTCGCGCATGTGCTCCGCGAAGAAGGGGACCTTCACCGTACGGCCGGTCCAGATCACCTCCGCCTCCGGTGACGCGTCTTCTGCGGCGGCCGAGGCGATCTCGGTGAGCCGTTCGCACCGGTCCAGGAATGCCGCCCACAGCTCGGCGTCGGACATCCGCCGGAAGGGAGCCTCACGGCCGAAGCCCCGGGTCCGAACCGGCGCGCCCCCGGGATACGCCTCGAGCACCCGCGCCAGTTCCTCGGCGTTGCCCGTCTGGTGGACCAGGACGTCCCTCACCGTCCAGGCCTCGCACCATGTGCCATCGTGCACCATGTGCCGTCGTCGGGCCGCCGCGCCTGTACGGCGTGCACGAACGGCGCAAGCTCCGGCAGGGTCTCGTCGACGCGCGAGGGAATCATGCGCCATGGGTATCCGGGTCGGCCCGCCGGCCAAACCGGCAGGCGCCCGACAGGACCGCGTCGGCCGGAACCAGGGCGCGAAGGCCGGGCCGGCCGAGGCACCGTCCATGCCCATGGTGCGGGCGGCCTGACTCACCGTCCGAACAGCCGGCCCCCGTTGTCGTGGCACACGGCCCGGAGCCATTCGTCGCCGAGACCGAGCCGCTCCAGGGCGTGCAACTGGTGCAGGTACGGGTAGGGGATGTTGGGGAAGTCGGAACCCAGCAGGATGCGGTCGCCGAGCGCGGCCAGCCGGGGCAGGGCCCGGCGCGGGAACGGCATGAGTCCCTCGGCGAAGTCGGTGAACGTCATCGTCGTGTCCAGCCGTACCTGGTCGTACCGCTCGGCGAGGCCCAGGAACTCCTCGTACTCGGGCATTCCCATGTGGGCGATCACCAGCCGCAGTTGCGGGTGCCGTGCCAGCACCCGGGCGATCGGCTCGGGACCGGTGTGCCTGCCCGGCGCCGGCCCGGAGCCGCAGTGGATCACCACGGGGATCCGTGCCTCGGCCAGGATCCCCCATGCCTGCCGGAGAAGTGCGTCTGCCGGGTCGTACGCCCCCACCTGGACGTGCGCCTTGAACACCCGGGCGCCGGCTTCGACGGCGTCGCGGACGTAGTCCTCGACGCCCGGCTCGGGGTAGAGGGTGGCGGTGTGCAGACAGTCGGGGGTGCGGCGGGCGAAACCGGCCGCCCATCCGTTCAGCCACCGGGCCATGCCGGGCTTGTGCGGGTAGAGCATGGCGGTGAAGGCCCGGACGCCGAACTCCCGGAGCAGAGCGGTGCGTTCCGCCTCCTGCCTCCGGTAGGTGATCGGCCACTCCAGTCCACCGGTCAGTGGTCCGTTGGTGTCGAAGTAGTCCCAGACCTTGTGCAGCACACGCTCGGGCATGAAATGCGTGTGGACGTCGACCAGGCCGGGAAGTCCGAGCCCTGCCCAGAAACGCCGGACCTCACGGGCCTCCTCACCGGATGTCACCGTGCTCGTGCCCCTTTCCGCGCCGGCGGCTGCGCCCGGCTCCGGCGATCCGGCACCGGACGAGTGGCCGTGGGCGGGAGCGGGGCCGCCGGAGCCGGCACCGACGGGTGTCACGCGGTGATCGTTCATGGTGCCCACGATCGGACCTGCCGAAGGGGCGGGTCCACCCCTTGCCGCAAGGAGGGTGTGAGGGATCCGTCACTGGCCTCGTGTCCGGCCGGATGGCGGGCCGGCCGCCGCCGCGAGCCGAGCGTTTCCGCCGGGCGGGCTGTGGCGTCCCGGCCCGCGTGCGTCGAGTCGGCGCGGAGCTCGGCGGGATCCGGGCGCCGACACCCCTCCGGCCGCATGCCAGGGCACGGGCCGTACCCCCGGCCGCGACCGTAGAATGGGGGAGACGGGAGTTGCCTGTCGTGGAGTAAAGGGCGCAGTGGCCCACCTGCTCGTGGCACGGCCGAGCGACCCATCCGGAAGGGGTATCGTGATGGCCGAACAGATCACCTGTCGCCGGGTTTACGAGGACACTTCGCCGCAGGACGGCAAGCGAGTGCTTGTGGACCGAGTCTGGCCGCGGGGCATGCGCAAGGAGGACGCGCATCTCGACGAGTGGCTGCGTGACGTCGCCCCGTCGAGCGAACTGCGCAAGTGGTACGGCCATGAACCAGAACGTTTCACCGAGTTCCGCCGCCGCTACCTGGCAGAACTGCGCGACACCGAACACCGCGAGGCGGCCGAACATCTGCGTGACCTTGCGGCGCACGACAAGGTCATGCTGCTGACCGCCACGAAGGACGTGGACCACAGTCAGGCCGCCGTCCTCGCCGAGTGGCTGAGCAAGCGGCGGTGAGGAACGGGCGCCCGCTCGTTCGAACACGTCACCGAGATTTTCACTGTTTTCGTGGAAGAACCTGTCGCCGGTGTGCGGAGCGGACTGTGCCTGTGCCTCCGTATCCTTGAGATGCCGTCCTGTATTCGCGCCGGTCGACCGAGCCGTATAGTTTTTACTAGGTGGCATGTAATAATTGAGCGGCGCCCACAGGGCGTCCCCGCCCCCGGCCAGGAGCAAAGGGGATCACGCATGCCACCCGCTGCCGAGGTGTTCATCCAGGCGACCGACACCGACCCGGACGTCCGGGCGCAGGCCGTCGTCGAGGAAACCCGCCGGAACCTGCTCGCCGAGCTCGCCGCGCTCACCGAGTCCCCCGACGAGCCCACCACCGGCTTCACGGACCGCCTGCGCCGTCTTCTGCAGGCCACCGGTCAGACGCTGTACGCGGCCGCCTCAGGTGCCGCCGAGACCCGGCTGCTGGTCCGCGCACTGCGCACCGGCGCCGACCTGATCGGTCGGCACGCCGACTCCCTGGCCGCGGCAGCCGACAGCGCCGAACGCGCCGGCACCGCCCGAACCCTCACCGGCATGCTCACCGTCCACTTCGGCATGGAACGCGCCGTACTGCTGCCGGCCCTGGCGGACCTGGCCGGTGTGGAACTGTCCGCGCTGGTCGGCGACTTCACCACCGTCCTGAACGGTGGCCGCCTCGAGGAGACGGCGGTGCTCGACGTCCGGGAGATCCCGCACGGCCGACGGCATCCGCGCATCTTCACCCGCTTCGCCCGTCTCGCGGGGGGAGAGTCCTTCGTCCTGGTCAACAACCACGACCCCAAGCCGCTGCGCCGCGAGTTCGAGGCCACCCACCCCGGCCGCTTCACCTGGGAGTATGTCGAGTCCGGGCCCGAGCGGTGGCAGGTCCGCATCACCCGGGTGGCCGACGATGCCTGAGCAGGCGATCGGCGGACCGTCGGCCGGGACGGCGGTCGCGCGCCTGCTGTGCGACGTCGGTGCCCTCACCGGCGACCCCGCCGAACCCACGGGCGTGCTGTGCAAACTGGCCGAGTACGGCCGCCAACTCGACGCCAACCTCATCCGGCTGCCGGCCGGCGAGTGCATCGGCACCCACGCCGAGCCCGACCTGGACGTCCTGGTGCTCGTCGTCACCGGTGACGGCGTGATGGACACCCCCAAAGGCGCGCTGCCGCTGGCGGAAGGGGCGCTGCTGTGGCTGCCGCACGGCTCGACGCGCAGCATCACGGCCGGGTCCCGGGGCCTGGCCCATGTGACCGTGCACCGTCGCCGCCCCGGCATGCAGATCCGCCGCCGCGCCGACCTCACCGGGTGACGACGTGGCACGAAGGGCCGTGGCACCGGCACGGCCCACGAAAGGGTGAGCGATGGACGTGACCGACCGGGCGATCGGGGAACTTCGCGGCCGCCGGGGGGCGGAAACCGTCAGCCTGGCCTGGCTCGCCGACCGACTGCTGCACTTCACCGACCTGAACCCGGAGTTCGAGATCCCGGTCGACCGCCTCGCGACGCGGCCGGCCCGGCTCGACGACGAGGACGAGGAGTGCCGGGAGCGGCGACGGAGCGCAGGTCAGAAGTTTTTCTGCGTTTCTACGATGTTCCCGGGTAAAATGCTGTCGTGAACAAGCAGACGTTGCAGGATCCGGTCGGCTCTCCCGCCGGGGGCGAGAGCCGGGCCCGTGTACACGACGTACTGCGCGCCGCGCCCGACGGGGCGGGCGTCCGGGAGATCGCCGAGCAGACTGGCCTGCACCCCAACACCGTCCGATTCCACCTCGACGCACTGGTCAAGGATGGGCTCGCCGAGTCCCGCTCGGAGGGGCGTGGCCGGCCCGGCAGACCCCGCACCGTCTACCACGCCGCCCTGTCCCAGGTGCCGGCCGGCCACCGCAGCTACCAGCTCCTGGCCCAGATGCTGACCGGCCTCGTCACCGAGGTACTTCCGCATCCGGCCCAGGCCGCGGTGAACGCCGGAGAGGCGTGGGGGCGTTACCTGGCCGACACGCCCTCGCCCGTCCAGCGCATCGACGCCGAGGAAGCCGTCCGGCGGCTGACCCAGGTCCTCGCGTACGCCGGTTTCTCTCCCGGCCCCGTCCAGGACCGGCAGGAGCAGGTCATTCCGCTGCGCCACTGCCCGTTCCGGGAGGCCGCGGAGGAACACCGCGACGTCGTGTGCTCCCTCCATCTGGGCCTGATGCGCGGCGTCCTGAGGGAAGTGCGGTCCCCTCTGGGTGTCGACCGCCTGGAACCCTTCGTCGAGCCGTCCTTGTGCCTGGCTCACCTCACCCCCGCGGAGGAGCACCGATCCTGAGGCGTCCGTGAGGTCGGCCGCCAGGGGCACTTCGTGGGAGGTGTTCTTGGGAGTGAATGTTCACGCCCCGTCAGTGCGGTGACCTGACGAACGACCAGTGGGTCCGGCTGGAGCGGTCACTGCAAAGGGCGGGCAAACGCATCGTCCGCCGGTGGGATCCGCGGGCGGCCGCGGTTCGAACCCGCCGCGACACCGGACGAGTTCGTCGCACGCGTCGTCGCCCGAGGCGCCGACACAGCCGTGGCGATCCCCCTGCCGGACGAGAACTCCCTGCGCGGCGCAGTGGTCAAGACCGAGCTCGAAGCCCTCGGCGTCCGCACGTCATGCGCCCTCTCCGTCACCCACGCGCGTCCTGTGCGACAAGCGCGAGACCAACCGGTCCCGACGCGCAGGGCATCGTTCCGCCGGTCGCCCTGCTCGACGGCGGTTTCCTCGACCACCGTGCGTACCGGGCCGCCTCGACGCCGTTCCGCTCGCCGTCGAGGACATCGGACACTCCCTCACCAACGAGCCGTTGCGAGACTCCACCGGCAGTGAACTCTGCGCGCAGACCGGCTTCGTCCCGGCTCCCGTGGACGACACGATCGCCCCCGCCTGACCGGGGACCAGCCCCGGCACGGAAGTGCCTGCGCCACAAACCCCCGCACGGAGCGGTCATTCCACCGATCGGCGCCGTCGAGCGAACTCCGGTCGTGCCACCCGAACTCCCCGACGAGCGGCGGAAGGAGGGCGCTGACCTTCCTGCGGTGCCGCCGGTCTCCGCCTAACACGGCTCCTTCCGTCCCTGTCGCACCGACACGCCGCAGCAGGGACCGGGTGACCATGCGTCAGAAGATCACTCAGACGGTCTAATACTCAGTCAATCCTCTCTTATGCAGGGTTATTTGATGCCCGATCGCCCCCCGGAGGGGGCGGTGGACGGTGTCAGGAATACCTCGATCGGCCCCCTGGGGAAGAATTCCGGTATGACTGATATGACTGCTATGGGTAATTTTCTGATCGCAAGCTGGCTGACGGGCCGGCATCTCTGCGACAGGAGAAGCGACATGAAGCTCGATCGTTCCACCGTCGTCACTGCCGGTGTCGCCACTGCGGCAGCGCTTGCCGCCAGCGGTATCACCTACGCGTCTGCCGTCTCCGCCCGGACGCCCCGGCCCGCCCCGGCCGTCTCCGCCCCGGCCGCGGCGCCCTTCGGCGGCGATGGTGGACCGGGCAGGGGGAACGACGGCTGGAGCAGGGGCGACGAGGGCTGGAACAGGGGCGACGAGGGCTGGAGCAGGGGTGGCGACGGCTGGTACGGAGGTGACGAGGGGCGTATCCAGATCAACGAGCGGTCGTACTCGAGCCACACGGGCGACTGCGTCACCGTGATCAGCGGCCTGGGCGCCAGAACGCTGAACATCCGCAACGACAGCCACCGGACCATCGAGGTCTTCCGCGGGGTGGTGTGCGACAACGGTGCTCCGATCGCCACCGTCGGACCCGGCAGCTCCAGCTACGGCATCCAGCCCGGCCACGTCGACGGCATCGAGGTCAAGAACGGCGTCGTGGCCAGCTTCCGGGTGGTCAACCACTGGGACTACTGATCCAGCGCCTCCCGCAAGATACGGGGTCCCGGCCCGCCGGAATCGGGCCGGGGCCCCCATTCGACCATTGTCCGGCCACCCCGCGCCGCGCACACACCGTGGCAGAGCGCGACACCTGTCGCCGTACGCGTGCCGTCCGTGCGGTCGTCCGCACGCTCAGCAGTCGAACGCCCGGTCGTCTCACCAGCGCGTCTCCCGCCGTCGCACGCGCCTCGCCGAGCCGCCGGAGTTTGATCGCCCTCCCGGCGTTTGGCTACCGCCGTACGGGTGAGGAAGGGGGCAATCGCGGGGCCGCGGGCACCTGCGGCGGGACTGCCGTCACCGGCTTCCGGCGCACCCGTCGTCCCACCGCCGTACACCGCCGCCCGCCCAGGCCGAGCGGCCCCCGGCAGTCACGCCTCAGGGCGCGGGGCATCGTCCCGAGCGCGCCGGGACCGCGCCCGCTCAGGCCTGCGTGTCGTAGGCGGGTGAACCGCTGGGAGAAGCTCTGGCGGACCGGCCGTCGCGGCTCAGGCGCCTGCCGCATCGGTCGGCGACCGCGGTCGGCACCGCCGGCAGCGGCACGAACAGCGGCGTGGCGGGCGGGCCTGGAGCGTGTGGTGTGACGTGACGCCGGCAAGGTGTGGGCAGAACGGCGGGCCGCTTCTCTCGACCGGCGACGAGCGCTCGGATGTTCGACCGAGCGCACACCTTAGCCGTACGAGATCAGGCAACCGTCACACTCGTGTCCCCGGGGCATCCCCTTCGGGGAACCGGGCGGCAGCCGGCTCGGGAGGCGCTGGGCCGGCCGTTCGTACGGTGACCGGATCGAACTCGCCGAGCGGTTCGGGACGGGCCCGTGCGGAGCCCGTCTCCTGGACGCAGGTCAGCGGACGAAGGCGATCTCCGGATAGTTCTTGGAGGGGCCGTCCAGCAGGCTGCTGTGCTTCTTGCGCAGTTCCTGGTCGAAGAAGGCGGCGAGATACACGCGCTGGATCTTGATCGCCCGGTCGGTGGCGATCGTGCCGTACTGCTGCCGCACCTGGTCCGGCGACATCCCGAGCAGGGGTGCCACTTGCGGCACCAGCCACTCGTTGTCGCTGAACGAGAGGTGCCTCGAGCCATGGAGCTGGATGTCGACCCGGTACCCCTTGAGGTGCGGCCACAGCGTGCGCCACGACGAGTCGTTGTTGCGGTTGTGGGTGCCGGAGCTGAAGAGCATGAACGGGCGGTTCAGGTCCTTGCTCGGCGCCGTGCCGAAGAACTGGCCGTCCAGGTTGGCTCCGGCGGCGATGCGGTGGTCGAGCTGCATGGCGGTGTCGACCGCGGCGCCGCCCAGCGACCAGCCGAACATCCCGATGCGGGTGGTGTCCACGGTCTTCGACAGGCCGGAGGGGAGCTTGGCGTGGTCGACGTCCGGGTTGCCGCCCTTGGCGACGGTGCCGAGCTGGTTGATGACGAACTTGATGTCGGCGGCCCGCACGTTGAGCGTGTCGGAGGAGTGCGCGCCCGACGGCATGGCGTTGACCTCGAGCCTTCCGCCCGGGAACTGCACCTCGTTGGCGTCGTGCGTGTGGTCGACGGCGATGACGATGTAGCCCCGGCTGGCGAGGTCCTCGGCCAGGGCGGTGCCCATCGCGCGGTCCGAGTGCAGCCCGGTCGAGTACAGGAGCACGGGCAGCTTGCCCAGCTTGGTGCTGACCGGGGCCAGGACGTGGCTGGAGGTCTGCGGCAGCGAGACCTGCTGCGGCGACAGGCCACGCGAGCGGAGGAAGTGGGCGCCCGAGACCGACGGCATCCACGGTGCCGGAGCGTGCCCGGAGGTGGAGGAGGCCGGGTACCAGTACGTCACCATCAACTCGCGGGCACGCTTGCCGGAGACGTACGGGTCCGTGCGGGACTTGTCGACGAGGTGCTGACTGAAGGTGCCGACCCGGTCGGGGCCGCTCGGCGCGGGAAGCTTGAGCTGGACGGCGGCCCGGCCACGGGCGAGCGTGGCGGCGGGACGGGTGCCCTGGGGCAGAGCCGCGGTGTCGTTGTCGGGCGCCCAGTTCGTGGCGTCCTCGTCGGGCGACGACCCGGTGGCCGTGGGCTTGGAAGACGCCTTCCCGGCGGCCATCGACGGCGTCACCCCGGCACTCAGCGCGACGGCGAGCACACCGGCGGTTCCGACCGCTCGGGCTATGAGTCTGCGGGGGTGGCGCGGTCTGCGGTGCTGCATGAAACTCCCCTGTTGATCACGGGCCATGGGGCCCGGCGACGGTCAGGGGCACACGGTACCGCTGCCCGGGTCAACTGATGCCCGGGACGCGTGAGATGGCGATGTCTCAGCCGACGGCACGGGCCCGGCCTTCCCGTGGGCACGGCGCACCGTTCAGCGGCCCGCTGATCCCGCGGAGTCGGTCCCGTTGTCAGTGCCCCCTGTCATCATCCGGCCATGTTGTTCGACGACCCGGCGACCGAATCCCGCAGGAACGACTCGCTGGACCCTGCACGGTCCGCGGCGCTCCACCGCGTGCCCTGGCTCGTGGATCTCCTCGAACGTCAGCGGAGGGTTTTCCGGCGGGTCCTGGGGCACGAGCACCGCCGAGCCGGCGGATCCGGCGCGGCGGTCCGGGCCGAGATCGACGGACGGCTCGACGCCTGCGCGGACGAGGAGGGCAGGGCCGCGATCGTGTGCCTCGTGCCGGCCGCCCGCTTCGACGGCACGAGGCCGTGGCGGTACGGCACCGAGCTGGAGCCCCTGATCTCCCGGGCGCGGAGGTGGACGCCCGAGGAGGTCGCGGTGATGCTCCTGCGCGCCACCGAGTACGACAGCAACTTCCGGTTCGCGTACTCACCGAGGCCGGTGCCGGACGCCGCGGACCAGCTCGAGGCCGACGGCCTCCGCGTGGTCCTGCCCTGGCTGCGGCACGCGCACACCGAACTCGTGGACGCCACGGTCGAGGCACGCGGGCGTGCGATGCTCGCTCAGCGTCTGCGCTCGCGGCTCGCGACCGTGGACGAGGCAAACATCCCCGAAGGTCTGATCCCCGCTCACGCCCCGTGGGCAGCCCCGCCGCGCGCCGGTGCCGATTCCTCCCCGGCGCCGCAACGACGCCTACCTGTGCGTCGTCCCGGCTCGCGGCAAGGGAGACGGCAAGGTGTTCCTGCCGTTCGAGGACGAGCGGCTCTGCCTGATCCTCGACAACGCCTTCCTGCTCGCGGTGACACGAAGATCATCGACAGGACGATTCTCCGTCAGATCAAGAAGGGAGCCTGATGGACCTCGCAGCCCGGCTGATGCGCGCGCTGACCGACCCGGACTTCACACTCGGCGACACGGACCGGTACCCGGACCTGTGGCAGGTCTCCGACGAGGAGCTCGGCACTCTGTTCGTGGCGGCCCACCGAAGGGACACCCCGGCCGGGCGCACGATGTCGACGGTCCGCTTCTCGATCCTGGACGCGGCCAGGGAACGGCGGCCGCGTTACACACCCGACGCCTGCCGGAGCATGTTCGACGCACTCGTCGAAGAATCACAGGAGCGCGGCTGGGCCGACCTCACCCTGGGCCTCGACGCGCTGGAACACTGCACGGCACCGGCGCCGGATGTGTCCGAACAGGCCCGCACACTCGTCGGGATCCGGCTGGAGAGGGAGCCCCTGCGCCAGCCGTACGCACTGCTCGCCGTCGCGGGGCTCGCCGGCGGTGAGACACTGCGCGCGGCCGTGGAGCGCCTTTCGCGCGACGTGGGCCCCATCGTCGCGGACGAGATCGCCGTCGTCGCCGGCCTTCCCCCGGCGCGACGGGCGCTGCTGTCCGACTTCGGCCCGGAGCACCGGTATGACTCGCCGGGCGCCCACGCATGGCGCAGGTCGGTCCACAACCCGGCCTACGTGGCGTTCGCCCGCCGCGCGTTGGAAGCGGCGGCCGACCGCACCGACGCGATCGCGGAGGGTGCCATTCCCTACCACGCGGACAAGGCGTTCACGGACCGGGAGATCACTGCGCTGGGACAGGCCCTGCGCGTGGCGCTGCTGCGTGACGAACCCTGGCTGCCTCAGCTGTTCGACCGGCTGCTGCCCGGCGTCTGTCTCGCCCCGACGGCGGCCCGGACACTTCCGTCGCAGGCCCTCCTGTACGAAGTGGTGCGCGCCGCGCAGGACTTCCCGACGCCGGAGCTGGTGACCGCGATCCGCACCGTTCGCCGGACCGTTCGGCACGCCGGGGTGCCCAAGCAGCTCGACAAGATGCTCAAGAAGGTGGACGCGGCCCTGGCGGAACGCACGGACGTGGCACTGCGGCTGCCCCGGCTCGGCTTCGAGACCGCATGCCTCGGCGGGTCCACCATGGGCGGCGTGCTGCGCCGGCGGGCCGGCGATTACGAGGCCGTGGTCACCGTCGCCGAAACCGCCACGCTGACCTGGGAGAAGGACGGCCGCCCACTGAGGAGCCTCCCGGCGCCGGTCCGCCGTGACCACACCGCCCTGGTCAGGGAACTGCGCGATCTGGTGAAGCGCGTGAACGCCCAACTCGCCACTTTGGTAAGAGCGTTGGAGGGTGGGTGCACCGTCGACGCCGTCCACCCCTACGGTTGGTGGCGAACCGAGCTGGCCGGGCATCCGCTCGCCCGGACTCTCGTACGTCGGCTGATCTGGGAGATCGAAGTCGCCCCCGGAGAGTGGCGGGCCGTCCTGCCCGAGACGGACGAGCACCTTCCCGACGCACCCGACGAGGCCGCCGTACGGCTCTGGCATCCGCTCCGCTCCGACCCGGACGCCGTCCGAGCCTTTCGAGACCTGCTCACCGAACGCCGTGTACGGCAGCCGTTCAAGCAGGCGTTCCGTGAGATCTACCGCCTCGCCCCGGCCGAGGAGCGGACCCGCGTCTACTCCAACCGCTTCGCCGCGCACATCGTCCACTACCGCACGATGTTCGCCCTGTTCCGGTCCCGGGGATGGAAGAGCGACCGGCTCGGCCCCTGGGACGGCGGCGAGTTCGATCAGGCCGAGCGCATCCTCGCCGCAGGACAGTGGCGGGTCCGCTTCTTCCACGGTTGGGCCGACTGGGCGGGCGGCGACGAACTGGCCTCGACCGACCAGGTGCGGTTCGACCGCCGGGTGGAGGGCACCTGGCACGAGACACCGCTCGCCGACGTGCCCCCGATCGTCTTCAGCGAGGCGATGCGGGACGTGGACCTCTTCGTGGGCGTGACCTCGATCGCCGCCGACCCCGACTGGACCGACGGCGGCCCCGGGCGCAGGTATTGGGAGCGGGCCTCCTTCGCCGAGCTGACGGAGAGCGCCGAGGCGCGCCGCGACGCCCTGGCACGGATCCTGCCCCGCCTGAAGATCGCCGACCGGTGCACGCTGGACGGCAGGTTCCTGGTCGTGCGCGGCGATCTGCGGACGTACCGGATTCACCTCGGCTCGGCCAACATCCTCATGGAACCGGACGACAGCTACCTGTGCGTCGTCCCGGCTCGCGGCAAGGGAGACGGCAAGGTGTTCCTGCCGTTCGAGGACGAGCGGCTCTCCCTGATCGTCAGCAAGGCCTTCCTGCTCGCCGCCGACACCGACATCACCGACGAGACCATTCTCCTGCAGATCGAGCGAGGCGTCTGATGGCCACAGTGACCTTCCGGGACGAGACCGCGGCGGGCAAGCCGCTCACCGAGTGGGAGGTCGCCGGCCTGCCGGACCGGATGACCGTACGGGAGCTGATCAGGCTCCGGGTCCGGGAAGAGGTCGCCCGGCGCAACGAACGTCCCGGCGACCGTTTCAACGGTCTCGTCCGCCCCGACGACGCCGGGACCGAGCTGAACGGCTACCCTCTCCGCGAGGCCCGCCGCATCGACTGGCAGCGCCAGGCCGAGATCGCCGAACGCGCCTTCCTGGCCAACGGGTTCTTCGTGCTGGCCGGCGATCGGCAGGTCGACGCCCTCGACGAAGTCGTGGATCTCACGGCCGACCCCGACCTGGTCTTCATCAAACTCGTCGCCCTCGTCGGCGGCTGAGGCGGCACAGCGGCTCGATCAGATGGCGGGGGAGTGTGTCACGTGCACTCGGCCCGCTCCGAGTCGAGGGGCTCCGGGTGCAGTGCTCAGGGCACCCGGAAGAACAACAAGTGCGGGTGTTCTCGACGACCTCCGCGCCACCTGGGATCCCGACGGGCTCTTCATCTCCTGGCTCGGACGCCCGAACCAGGGGCCGCAGCTTTGAAGGAGTCGCCAGAGTGACGACCTCGAGGGAATTCGGCGTCCGCACGTGCCGGCCCGAGGCCCGTCCGGTAGTTGACCCGGTGCCGGATGTGAGTAGTTGGCGTACAGGAAATCCCCGTCCGAATTCTCACCGAGTTCGTCTCCTACAGAGGGACTTCGAGCTGGGGGGTACCGTGCCTGCAGCCTTGTAGGCAGCACCGCGGACGCCGCCCGCAGGGTGGGGGAGGGGAGCAGTTCCCGTCGGTCGTCGTTCGTCGGGACGACATGATTCCTTTGCGCCCAGACACAGACCGATGGCGCAGTGCCCCCGGTGGTACCTGGAGCCGCGCAACTGGCGTCTCACCGGATGCCGCTCGCCACTGCCTGCCGCGCGGCCCGCGCCAACCCGTCCCTCCACGGTTCGCCGTGGCCCGGCAGCACGGTGGCGAGCTCGTGTTCGGCGATCTTCTCCAGCGCGGCCAGCGCGGCCTGGCTGTCCTGGGTGAAGGCTCGGCAGATGACGCACGGTCCGACCCGGCCGACCACCGAGTCATGGGTGACGAGGGCGTCGCCGGTGAAGGCGATCGAGGCCTCCGGGAAGAGGTAGCTGGTGCTGCCGTGCGTGTGACCGGGGTGTGTGCACTGCCAACGGCGCGCCGGGAAGTTCGAGTCGCTGCTCAGCACGACGCGCAGGGTGTACGTCGAGTGCGCGTCGATGTCCGGCGGCCGAGGCCGCGACCGCCGCTGCGGCATTCCGGATTCGTACCGTCTCGCGCATGCCCTGTCTCCCGGTCGGGGGGAAGCGATCGCCGCAAGCGCATGAACATCAAGGGCCGGTCTGATCATCGGACACGAAGGAGTGGGGCCCGTAGCTCGTTCGGCTGCGGTGCCTCACGGGTCTCGACCCTGGCTTGCCACGGGTACGCCGCCCGCTGCCGCCACACGTGCAGGCCCACGAAACGCGCCCCGCACCCGGACACGGCGTGCGAGGACCGGCGAGCCGGCACGTGGGCGTCGTTGCCTCGGGTGCCGGTCTCACCGACGCGGCGAGTCGTCGCCGGAAAGATGCGGGAGACGGGGTTTCAGGGCACGGTGGGGGGCGAGGGGGACGGGCCGCTCTGGCCCGATGTCATGCGAGCATCGCCCTAGC